>NZ_LKEK01000064.1:0-219968 GCF_001466905.1 Pseudomonas sp. ICMP 3272 | reverse complement strand
CAAAGCCCCGTAAAGTACAGGGCTCAGGCGGCAAGCTAAACCGTCCAACTTTTGGGGGGCAGTTCACGTAGCGTTGGAACGATCCTCATCGTAGTCTGAGCCCCATTTTCCGGACTTTCAGCACCAGCGCCACTCAACCAAACCCCACAATAGCCTTGGTCTCCAGATACTCTTCAAAGCCATGCACGCCATACTCGCGACCATTGCCCGAGCGCTTGTAGCCGCCGAACGGGGCCATCGGGTTCCAGGCGGGGTAGTTCAGATGCACTTGTCCGGCACGAATGCGCGAAGCCACCGAACGGGCCTGCTCAAGGTCCTGCCCCTGTACATGCGCGCCCAGACCGTAAACGGTGTCGTTGGCAATCGCCACGGCCTCATCAATCGTGTCGTAGGCAATCAGGCACAGCACCGGACCAAATATTTCTTCCCGGGCGATACGCATGGACGAGTCCACTTCGGAAAATACCGTTGGCCGCGTGTAGAAGCCTTGCTCATGGCCTTGCACACGGCCTGGCCCGCCGCAGACCAGCTTCGCGCCTTCACTCAGCCCGGCATCGATCATCGCCTGTACGCGGTGAAACTGTGCCTCGTTGGCGATCGGGCCCAGCACCGTTTCCTCCCGCTGCGGATCTCCCACAATGATTGCCGCAGCCGTTTCGGCAGCCAGCGCTTCGACTTCTGCCAGTCGGCTTCTGGGCACGATCATGCGGGTCGGCGCACTGCACGACTGGCCAACATTGCGGAACGCCGCCATTACGCCGGGCGGCACGGCTTTGGCGAAGTCGGCGTCGGGCAGCAGAATGTTCGGTGATTTACCGCCCAGTTCCTGAGTCACCCGTTTCACGGTCGGTGCGGCAGCTTGTGCAACCAGCGCGCCTGCACGGTTGGAACCGGTGATCGAGATCATGTCGATGTCAGGGTGCGCCGCCATCGCGCCGCCCACTTCAGGGCCGCTGCCATTGACCAGGTTGAATACCCCAGGCGGCAGACCCGCATCGTGAACCAGTTGCGCGAACAGCAAGGCGCTTAGCGGCGACAGTTCGCTGGGTTTGAGCACCACTGTGCAGCCAGCGGCAATCGCCGGGGCGACTTTTGCCGTAATTTGATACAGCGGCCAGTTCCACGGCGTGATCAGCCCGCACACACCGATGGGTTCGCGTTCAATCGCGGTGCCGCCTTCGACGCTCTGGAAGCGATAGGTCGCCAGCAGGTCGCGTGCAACACGAACGTGCTCCGCGGCAAGTGGCACCTGCATCGCCCGCGCAGAACTGATAGCTGCGCCCATCTCCAGCGAGATGGCCTGCGCCAGTTGTTCCTTGCGCTCGAGGATAAGCTCGTGGATGCGCCCGATTATCTCGGCCCGGGCGTGCGCCGAGGTGCCGGACCAGCCCGCAAAGGCTGCCCGCGCCGCTGCAACCGCGCGGTCGACGTCGGCGGCCGAGCCACTGGCAACGTGCGCCACCACTTCTTCGGTTGCCGGGTTGATCACCGCAATACTGGCCGGGTTGAGCGGCGCCGACCAGCGACCATCGATATAGAATTTCTGCGCGGTGTCTGGATCAACGCGATGGCTGTTCAAGGACTGTGAGGTCATCCAGCGAGCTCCCTGGAGCGATAATGGGCGAGGTCAGGCCGTTTGATATCAGGCCGTTATATGCCTATAAGCTAACAAAGCGATCTGGATAAAAAGCGCCGATCTGCCGGGCTGCAAAGAATAATCTGCTGTATGCAACCCGTTAACATTGCGGACCTGTTCCGGGGCTTTATCCGCGCCGATTTCAGCCTATGGCCTGGGTCACCAGCGCAAACTGCTGCACGTCCTTGCTTGATGGCGGTGGCGTTCCGAGCACCATGCGCGGAGCCCTGTCGACACACGGCAGGCCAAGGCTTTCGAGCCACGGTGCCAAACCGCAATCAGCCAGAATGTCGAAGCGCACGAACATGTCTGGTATCCGTTGCAGCAGGTGGGCAATCAATTGCCGGGCCTGCTCTGCATCACCGGCCACCAGCGGGCCGATGATATGCCCGCGGCCGAAACGGCGCAGCAGGGCGATGCCTGTCAGGCGCCCTTCATGGTCGATGCCCACCGCCTGTTCTGCATCGCGCGACAACAGGTCATTCAGCACGACAGTGCGATCCAGACCGCTGCCTGCATTGGCCAGCCTGATCAGTTCGGCATGGTCGGCCGGACCCAGCGTGCGAATCGGCAGACCAACGCTCGGTGTCGCCAGCCCTGACAGGTCAGCAATGCCCTGATGCTGCTGGATCCGCGCAAAATCGACAAAGCCAAGGCTCCGGTACAGCGGCGCGCCCAGTTCCGTGGCATTGAGGATCGGTGTACGCGGTGCGGTTGCGTCAAGGCACAGATGCATCAGGCGGCGGCCGATGCCTTTGCCCTGATGTTCATCGCTGACAATCACCAAACCGATGGATGACCAGTCGCCCTGGTGGCAGGTGAATGCCACGCCCACCAGTTGGCCGTCACGTTCGGCGACAAAACCCTCAGAGGTGCGTTGCACCATCGCCCAATCCTCTTCGCGGTGCGGCCATTTGAGGTGTACCGAGAGGGCATGGGCCGCCGGAATGTCCGCCTCAGTCACCGGGCGATATCGATAGAGGGTATCTGGGGTCGCGGGCATGGAGCCTCCGTTGCAAGGGCGAGGTGGGTTGGTTCGGCTCATATGAGCTTGCCTGTGCTCATCAGGCTGGACGTGAACGGCATCTCGATGGCCGTCGGGTCAGTGAAGCGGCGAATATCGAACGGGCTGATCAAGGTGCGCGTGCTGCCGGTGCTGATCAGCTCGGCCATGACATCGCCGACGCCGGGGCCGAGCTGAAAGCCGTGGCCGCAGAAGCCAAACGCATAGAACAGGCTGTCCACCTTGCCGCTGCGGCCCATGATCGGCAGCGAATCCGGCGTATAGCTCTCGATGCCGCTCCAGACACGGATGATGTTCAGCTTCTCTGCGCCCGGTAACAGGCGTTTCATCTGCTTCATCTGGTTGATCAGGCTTTCTGGCTTGAAGTAGGCACGGCGGTTGACCATGTCCGGTTTGTTGCGATTACCGCCGCCGATGATGATGTTGCCGCGCGGTATCTGGCGGAAATAGATCACTTCTTCCTTGATTTTGGTGAACACTCCGATCACCGTCGGCAGGGCGTAGGGCACCGGTTCGGTCACCGACATCTGCGGGCCGTTCGGCTCGAGAGGGACGGGTTCACCGAATTGTTCCGCCAGCCTGGCTGCCCAGGCCCCGGCAGTGATGAGCAATTGTTCGGCGACGAATAACTGACCATCGGCAGTGGTGACATGAAACTCACCGCCGACTTTCTGAACGTCAGTCACTTCAGTGCGCTCTTTGATCCGTGCCCCGGCCCGAATCGCTGCGCGGGCGAATGCCGGCGCTGCCAGCCGTGGATTGGCATGGCCATCGTGAGGCGCATAAGAGCCGCCTTTGACTTCCGGGCCGAGGAACGGAAAGCGCTCGTGCAGGGCCCTGCCGGAGAAAATCTGCAAATCCAGCTCGCGGGCTTCGGGTGCGGCGGCATAGGCCTCCAGTTCAGCGATCTCGTTTTCGCGGTAGCAGACCCGCATGTGCCCGCTGGGGATGAACTCCAGGTCTTCGCCGATCAGTTCCGGCAGGCGTTTCCACAGCGCCCAGGAGCGATTGGCGAGTTCCAGTTGGCCGAGAAAGCGTCCCTGGCGGCGCACATTGCCGAAATTCACGCCGCTGGCGTATTGGCCGATCTGGTCGCGCTCCAGCAGAGTCACCGAGCGGCCGTGCTGGCGCAGGAAAAATGCTGATGACGAGCCCATGAAGCCGCCGCCGATAATCAGAACGTCGCTTTTTTGTGGGGTCATGAGGTGCTCCCGGTCATGTTCATCGCCCGCTGCGCGCCTGGGCTTCGATTTCGATCAGATAACCGTGATGCAATTGCGGGACCGGCACCACGGCGCGTGCAGGGCGATGCTCGCCCAGATAGCCTGCGTAAATGCGGTCGAAGGCCGGCCAGTGCTGGATACCTGCGATGTAAATGGTCACTTTCAGCAGGTCATCGGTCGTGCATCCTGCTGCCTCAAGAATGGCAGCCAGGTTATCCAGCGCAATAACGGCCTGAGCCTCGAACGGTTCTTCGACGCTGTGGCTGCCGTCGGCGCGCACCGGCAGTTGCCCGGAAACATGCAGCGTGCCTTGATGCAACACTGCCTGGGAATAATGCCCGCCTGGCGCAGCGGCCAGGGGCGTGCGAATCAGTTCGATATCACCAGCCATGCAAGCGACTCCAGGTGTGAATTGCGCCTTCGGCATCGCAGGCGTGGTAGTCCGGGAACTGCGCACCGGTGGCGCAGGCGTGGTTGGGCAGAATGCGCAGCCGGCTGCCGATGGGGAAGCGCGCAGTGATGTCTGCCTGGCTGCCGGTGGCAAGCGTGATGATGCCATGCTCCTGATTGGCACCGGTCACCCGTGCGCCGTCGATCCACTCGCCGGTTTCGCTGCACACCTGGCCGTAGCCGAAATCCTCACGCTGGCGCTGGGTACCGCGATCCCGGCTCATGGCCATCCAGCCCGCGTCAACGATGATCCAGCCCTTGTCCTGCTGATGGCCGATGACCGTAGTCAGCACGCTCAGGGCCAGTTCGTCCGCGCGGCACACGCCGATGTTGTGCATTACCAGATCGAAGAATATATAGACCCCGGCACGTACTTCGGTCACGCCTTGCAGGCTCTGCGCCGACAGCGCGGTAGGCGTCGAGCCGATGCTGACTTCCGCGCAGGGCAGCCCCTCTTGCCGAATGCGCTCGGCGGCGCTGACGCAAAGCCTGCGCTCCTGCTCGGCGAGGGCTTGCAGCGCTTCGGGGGTGTCGAGGTCGTAGCTGGACCCGGCATGGGTCATGACCCCTCGCAGGTGCATGCCGCCCTCGACCAGCGTTCTCGCGACGTCGACGAGCGCAGGGTCGTCGACGGTCAGCCCGGAACGATGACCGTCGCAATCGATTTCGATCCACACATCAAAACGCTCATCATGTTGCTGGCCGGAGGCGACAATCGCCTGGGCAGCCACCACGCTGTCGGTCAGGATGCTCAGGCGGCAACCGTTGCGCCGCAGTTTGAGTGCCTGATCCAGTTTGCCGGGTGCGATGGCGACGGCGTAGAACACGTCGTCGATGCCCTCGGCAAAGCAGTGTTCGGCCTCCTTCAAGGTCGAGACCGTTACGCCGCTTGCACCTGCAGCTATCTGCGCCTGAATCACCGGCAGGCATTTGCTGGTCTTGACGTGCGGCCGCAAGCGCACACCCAGCTCATTCATGCGGTGTTGCATGCGCTGGATATTGCGCTGCATGCGCGGCACATCAAGCAACGCGACAGGTGTATCGAGAGAAGACAAGAGGGCAGACATGGCAGAGCTCGCGTGACTGGGTACGGCCGCCACTCTACTCATGGGTGATGAAGCTGTGGTTCAATGCTTTGTCATCAATCCTTAAGCTGAGCTGAATGATCGCTATTGAAGACCTGCGTCTGGCCGTGACCCTGTCGCGCTGCGAATCCCTCAGTGCTGCGGCCAGAGTCCTGAATGTCTCGCCGCCTGCGTTGTCGATGCGCTTGCGCAAGCTGGAGACGCAACTGGGCATTACCCTGGCCAATCGTGACGCCAGACGTTTGAGTCTGACGGCCGATGGCGAACGTTTCGCCCGGGAAAGCGCACATTTGCTGGAACAGTTGGAGGCGCTCCCGGAATCCTTCAAGCAGCGTGACGAACGACTGGTCGGCACCCTGCGCCTGGCCGCGCCTTTTGGCTATGGACGCCAGCGCATTGCTCCGTTGCTGGCGCGCTTCGCCAAACTGCATCCGCAATTGCGTCTGCACCTGGACCTGCGCGAAACGCCGTGGCCCGATCGGCATGACAGCGACGCAGTGATTCATATCGGCAGCCTCAATGACAGCCTGTGGATCGCCAGACCATTGGCGCACAACCATCGCTGGCTGTGCGCCAGCCCGGCTTATCTGGAGCAGCACGGCGCGCCCTCGACGCCTGACGAGCTGGCGCGTCATCGTTGCATCTGCATTCGCGAAAACGATGAAGACGTGACCCTCTGGCACCTGAGCAAGGGCCAGGCGAAAAAGACCCTGCGCATCGAGCCTGCGCTGCTCAGCAACGACGGCTCGGTTGCCCGGCGCTGGGCCGAGCAGGGGCTGGGCATCGTCTTGCGCTCGCAGTGGGATGTCAGCGATGCCATCGCCAGTGGCAGGCTGGTGAGGGTGCTGGCCGATTGGCAACTGGCCAGCGCGCCTATCAACCTGCTGGTGCCCGTGCGCAAGCACCGCAGCGCGAGGGTGCAGGCACTGACGGAGTTTCTGGAGACGGCCTTGAAGGCTTGATCATGGACAGCACCGGCGCGCTGTTGGTCGCTGGGTTGCACACCTCAATTGACGCTCACGGCAAGGCGCGGGTATAAACCGCGTCTTGTGTTTTTGTCGGATTTTTCTCCATGAGCTTCAGCCCCCTGATTCGCCAGTTGATCGATGCCTTCCGCGTGCTGCCGGGCGTCGGTCAGAAAACCGCTCAACGCATGGCGTTGCAGCTGCTGGAGCGCGACCGCAGCGGCGGCTCACGGCTGGCGCTGGCCTTGGGGCAGGCGATGGATGGCGTTGGTCATTGCCGCTCATGCCGCACCCTCACCGAAGAGGAGCTCTGCCCGCAATGCGCCGACCCGCGCCGTGATGACACGCTGCTGTGTGTGGTGGAAGGGCCGACGGATGTCTACGCGGTGGAGCAGACCGGTTATCGCGGTCGCTACTTTGTGCTCAAGGGCCATCTGTCGCCGCTCGACGGCCTGGGGCCGGAAGCCATCGGTATTCCGCAACTGATGGAACGTATCAGCCAGCAGGGCACCTTCACTGAGGTGATCCTCGCCACCAACCCGACGGTGGAAGGCGAAGCGACGGCGCATTACATCGCCCAGTTGCTCCACGAAAAAGGCCTGGTCGCGTCGCGCATCGCCCACGGTGTACCACTGGGTGGCGAGCTGGATCTGGTCGACGGCGGCACCCTGGCGCACTCGTTTGCAGGGCGCAAGCCGATTGCGTTGTGATGCGCCCTTGCTCCTGCGCTATCAGTAGCGCGGCGTAATATCCCGCTCGACAGGCGGCGCATTCGGGTCCTGGCCTGCTGGAAACTTGCCTTTCAGGTGCCAGGCAAACGCGATGATTTCGGCAATCGTGCGGTAGAGCGGCTCGGGGATGCTGTCGCCCAGTTCCATGCGTGCCAGCAGTTTGACCAGTTCGGCGTTCTCGTAGATCGGCACTTCATATTCACGGGCAATGGCCAGAATGGCCTCGGCCAGCTGGTCGTCGCCCTTGGCGCTGAGCGTCGGGGCCTGTTGGCCGTCATAGCTCAGGGCAATAGCCTGGCGCGGGACATGATCGGGTAGGGACATCAGGCGTTCTCGTCAATCCAGCGTTGTTCAAGGGCGGTGCGCGGGCCGCTTGGCGGTGCGCCGTGGCTGCAGGCCAGTTCGCCCACTGCCAGGCCGCAGGCAATCAGCCGCTCGCGCAAATATCCCAGTTCATGTTCGATCAAGGCCGCGCTGTCGGGCCGCTCGGCCCATAGCTGACTGGACAGCGTGCCGCGCAACAACTGCGCATGCACCTGCAGCGGCCCCAACGGCTCAAGGTCGAATGCCAGATCGACTTTCCAGAGCTTTTCCCGGGTTTCCTTGATCTCGACATCGTCGCGGTCTTCGGCAGCTTCCTGATCCGGCTTGTCTTCACGCTGCACCTTGACCTGCAAGGGCACGATGTCATGCGCGTTACGCATCGGCACTTCCAGTTGCCAGGTGGTCACCTGCGTGCCGTCGGCATTGGTGCGGGTCTGCTCCAGACCGCCCAACTGGTGGCTTTGCAGGCGCGAAACAGCTGCCGCAGCCAGCTTGAGCAGAATCTCCAGGTCGTCCTCTTTTTCGCCACCGCTGACGTTGCGCGACGGCAGCGGAAAGATGCTCGGCTGGGTGCGTGCGGCAACCAGCCCAAGGGTGCCCAGGGCATTGCGAATCGCGTTGGGCATGGCCCGCGCCAAGGTATTGGACGCAGCGGCGGCGCTGTAAGTGGTGCTTTCCGGCAACCCCGGCAGAATCTGCGCAATCAGGCGCATCAGGTTGGCTTTCATGTCCGGAACCTGAGCCGGATTGAGCCCGGCAAGCAGCTTCGCTTCCAGAAACACGCCGCTGGCATTGAGGGCCTGGGCGACGCCTTTCGGTGTGCTCATCTGCTCGATGTCGGGCAGATCGTCCAGCAACTGGCTTATGGCGGCTTGCAGCGGGGCGCTGATCGCTGAGTTGCTGGCAGGGCTGGCACTGGTTGTAGTGGCTGACTGCAGGTTTTGCAGGGCGTTGATCAGGTTATCCAGCGAGCCCTGGCGGTTTTGCTGAGCAGCCAGTTGCTGGGCCACGGCCAGTTGATCGAAACGGCCGGGCAGGGCGACGAAGTTCAGCGCCTGGTTGCCTTGTACCTGAGCGCTCAGCAGGCTGCCGACCGTCAGCGGCTGCGGGCTTTCGATGGTCAGGCTGGAGCCCGCCAGCGCAGTATTGAGCAGCATCACGATGGAGCGATAGGTGGGTGTTGCGGCGGCCGGGTTTTGCGTGGCCAGTTGATTGACTGCCTGCGCGATCACCTGGCTGGTCATGACCTTGCCCTGCAACAGCGTGCCGACCGGCAATTGTTGCGTATCGATGCTGGTCATCGAGTTTTTCAGTGCGCTGTTGATCTGTTGCAGCGTCAGTGTCAGCTCGTTGGGTGAGGCTTGCGCCACCTGCAACAGGCTGCCGGGCGTGAACGGTACGCTGCTGGTGACCTGCAGGTTGGTCAGGCTGCCATTGGCGAGTACCAGCCGCAGCAGCAACTGGAAGTTCTGGTTGACCTGCTTGAGGGTCAGCACTTCGGCGTCGACGGTTTCGCCTTCGGGAATCAGATTATCCGCCGATTGCAGCAGGGTCAGCACCTGCGCAGGGGAGATGCCGGCGCGCAGCAGGGTTGTGGTAGGGATTGTCGCCGGGACGCTGGTGATGTCGCCTGTCATTGAAATATCGACCTGAGGAAATTGCCCCTTTGATAACAGGACTCGCATGTATAATACCGGCCAAAACCGGACCAGCCGCCATTAACTTCTCTTCATGTAACGGCCATATCACCCCCGACTTGAACAGCCTTCTACTGCGTATGTGTCTGTTTTGGTACATTTCGCGACGCTCCAGCACTGGAAACGCCCGATGATCTCAGCCCCCCCATTTTTGCAAGCGACGGCTCTGACGTGTGAGCGGGACGGGCGGATGTTGTTCGAAAACCTTGATTTGCAGGTGCGCACGGGGGACATGTTGCAGGTCAGCGGCCCCAATGGCAGCGGCAAGACCAGCCTGCTGCGCCTGTTGTGCGGGCTGATGCAACCCACGGCCGGGCACGTGCTGCTCAACGGCCAGCCAGTGGGCCGCCAGCCGACAGCGCCGGGGCTCAATCTGTTGTGGGTTGGCCATGCGCCGGCGCTCAAGGACCTGCTGACACCGCTGGAGAATCTTTCCTGGCTCTGTGCACTTCATCACCCGGCCGATGCCGAGGCCATTTTCAATGCGCTCGACGCGGTCGGGCTGGCAGGTTTCGAAGATGTGCCGTGTCACACCTTGTCGGCCGGACAGCAGCGTCGTGTTGCACTGGCGCGCCTGTATCTGCCAGGCCCGCCACTCTGGCTGCTTGATGAACCGTTCACCGCGCTGGACCGCCAGGGCATTGCCCAACTGGAAAATCATCTTGCCGGGCACTGTGAAAAAGGCGGCATGATCGTCATGACCACTCATCACACCCTGAGCCGCCTGCCTGCGGGCTATCGGGACATCGATCTGGGGCAGTGGGCAGCATGAGCAAGGTCTTTGCCCTGCTGATCGCCCGTGAGTTTCGCCTGCTGGCCAGGCGTCCGGCAGAGCTTGCCAACCCGCTGGTGTTCTTTGCGATAGTGGTCGCCTTGTTCCCGCTGGCGCTGGGGCCGCAGACGCAATTGTTGCAAGCCTTGTCACCGGGGCTGGTCTGGGTCGCGGCACTGCTGGCCGTGTTGCTGTCGCTGGACGGGCTGTTTCGCAGTGATTTCGAGGATGGCTCGCTGGAACAGTGGGTCCTTTCGCCGCACCCGCTGGCCCTTCTGGTCTTGAGCAAAGTGCTGGCACACTGGGTTTTTTCCGGGCTGGCACTGGTATTGTTGTCGCCCTTGCTGGCGCTGATGCTGGGGCTGCCGGTGCGGTGCCTGGCGGTGTTGATGGTGTCGCTGCTATTGGGCACGCCAGTGCTCAGCCTGCTGGGTGCAGTCGGTGCGGCGCTGACCGTGGGTTTGAAGCGCGGCGGCCTGTTGTTGGCATTGTTGATTCTGCCGCTGTACATCCCGGTATTGATTCTGGGCAGCGGTGCGTTGCAAGCCGCGCTGCAAGGCATGCCAGCGACTGGCTATCTGCTGTGGCTGGGCTGCCTGAGCGCGCTGGCGATCACCCTGACCCCCTTTGCGATAGCCGCTGGCCTGAAGATCAGCGTCGGTGAATAAATTGAGGTTCCGGGATCGAGAATTCGATGCCGGTCAACACCCTGGATACACCTGATGAAAAGCAACGCCATGAAAAGCAGCATCGGTTGGGCCTGGTTGCACACACTCGGCTCACCGAAAGGGTTTTACCGCATCAGCGCACGTCTGCTGCCGTGGCTGAGTGTGGCCGCTGCACTGCTGCTCGGCATCGGCATCATCTGGGGGCTGGCGTTTGCGCCGCCGGATTACCAGCAGGGCAACAGCTTCCGGATCATTTATATCCATGTGCCTGCCGCCATGCTCGCCCAGTCCTGCTACGTCATGCTGGCCCTGTGCGGCGTGGTCGGGCTGGTCTGGAAAATCAAACTGGCCGATGTCGCGCTGCAATGCGCTGCACCCATTGGCGCGTGGATGACCGCGCTGGCACTGGCGACCGGCGCGATCTGGGGCAAACCGACCTGGGGCGCGTGGTGGGTCTGGGACGCGCGCCTGACCTCAATGCTGATTCTGCTGTTCCTGTATTTCGGCCTGATCGCGCTGGGCAATGCCATCAGCAACCGCGCCAGCGCTGCCAAGGCCTGTGCACTGCTGGCCATCGTCGGCGTGGTGAATATCCCGATCATCAAATATTCGGTCGAGTGGTGGAATACCCTGCACCAGGGCGCGACGTTCAGCCTTACGGAAAAACCGGCCATGCCTGCCGAAATGTGGCTGCCGTTGCTGTTCACAGCGTTGGGTTTTTACTGCTTCTTCGGTGTTGTATTGCTGTTGCGTATGCGCCTTGAAGTGCTGCGTCGCGAGTCGCGCACCCAGTGGGCCAAGGCCGAGGTTCTACGTAGCCTCGGACAAACGCCAGAACCGTCGGAGAACAGGTCTTGAGCTTCGCGTCATTCAGCGACTTTCTCGCCATGGGCCGCCACGGGCTGTTTGTCTGGTCGGCCTACGGTCTGTGCCTGTTGGTGCTGCTGATCAACGTGGCAATGCCGCTAGTGGCGCGCCAGCGGTTCCTGAAACAACAGGCGCGGCGCCTGAAGCGGGAGAATCGCTCGTGAACCCGTTGCGCAAAAAACGTCTGCTGATCATCGCGACGCTGCTGGTTGGCGTCGGCCTGGCAGTGAGCCTGGCGCTCAGCGCGCTGAAGGAAAACATCAATCTGTTCTATACGCCGAGCCAGATCGCCAATGGAGAGGCCCCGCTGGGCACGCGCATTCGTGCTGGCGGTATGGTGGAAAAGGGCTCATTGCAGCGTTCGGCGAACTCGCTGGATGTGCGTTTTGTGGTCACCGATTTCAACAAGTCGGTGACCATCACCTATCGCGGCATTCTTCCCGATCTGTTCCGCGAAGGGCAGGGGATTGTCGCGTTAGGCAAACTCAATGCGCAGGGTGTGGTGGTCGCCGATGAGGTGCTGGCCAAACATGACGAGAAGTACATGCCGCCCGAAGTCACCAAGGCGCTGCGCGACAGCGGCCAGGCGGCACCGGGCGGCTCTTCCACACCTGCGAAACAGGGCTGATCGATGATTCCCGAACTCGGCCATCTGGCGATGATTCTGGCACTCGGCTTTGCGCTGGCGCAGGCCATTATTCCGCTGATCGGTGCATGGCGCGGCGACCGCCTGTGGATGAGCCTGGCGCGTCCGGCGGCGTGGGGCCAGTTCAGTTTTCTGATCTTTGCCTTCGGTTGCCTGACCTACGCGTTCATGACCGACGACTTTTCCGTTACCTATGTGGCGCAGAATTCCAACACGGCGCTGCCCTGGTATTACAAATTCAGCGCCGTGTGGGGCGCGCACGAAGGCTCGTTGCTGCTTTGGGCGCTGATTCTCGGCGGCTGGACCTTCGCTGTTTCGGTGTTTTCCCGGCAATTGCCCCAGGTCATGCTGGCGCGGGTGCTCGCCGTGATGGGCATGATCAGTCTGGGCTTTCTGTTGTTTCTGATCCTCACCTCCAACCCGTTCGCCCGTCTTCTGCCGCAAATGCCTGCCAACGGACGTGATCTGAACCCGCTGTTGCAGGATATCGGCCTGATCGTGCATCCACCGATGCTCTACATGGGCTATGTCGGCTTCTCCGTGGCCTTTGCCTTCGCCATCGCTGCCTTGCTCGGCGGCCGACTCGACGCCGCCTGGGCGCGCTGGTCCAGGCCATGGACGCTGGTAGCCTGGGCCTTTCTCGGTATCGGGATCAGCCTTGGCTCATGGTGGGCTTATTACGAACTGGGCTGGGGCGGCTGGTGGTTCTGGGACCCGGTGGAAAACGCCTCGTTCATGCCCTGGCTGGTGGGCACTGCGCTGATTCACTCGCTGGCGGTCACGGAAAAACGTGGCGTGTTCAAGAGCTGGACGGTATTGCTGGCGATTGCCGCTTTTTCCCTGAGCCTGCTGGGCACGTTCCTGGTGCGTTCCGGGGTGCTGACTTCGGTGCACGCCTTTGCCTCGGACCCGGCACGCGGCGTGTTCATCTTGCTGTTCCTGCTGGTCGTGGTGGGCGGCTCGCTGACCCTGTTTGCGATTCGTGCGCCGGTGGTCAAAAGCCATGTCGGATTCGGCCTGTGGTCGCGGGAAACCCTGTTGCTGGGCAATAACCTGTTACTGGTGACTGCTGCGTCGATGATCCTGCTGGGCACCCTTTATCCGCTGGTGATCGATGCCATGAGCGGAGCCAAGATGTCGGTCGGCCCGCCGTATTTCAATGCGCTGTTCGTACCGTTGATGGGGCTGTTGCTGGTGGTCATGGCGGTTGGCGTGCTGGTGCGCTGGAAGGACACACCGCTGAAATGGCTGCTGGGCATGCTTGCCCCGGTACTGGTCGGCAGCGCCGTGCTGGCGGTGATCGCCGCTCTGCTCATGGGCGATTTTCAGTGGGCGGTGCTGGCCACCTTCATGCTCGCCGCCTGGGTGCTGCTGGCCGGGGTTCGCGACCTGTTTGACAAGACCCGTAACAAGGGCCTGCTTCGCGGCGCCCGCGGTCTTGCCCGCAGCTATTGGGGCATGCAACTGGCGCACATTGGTATCGTGGTGTGCGCGCTGGGTGTGGTGTTGTCCAGCCAGAACAGCGCCGAGCGCGATTTGCGCATGGCACCTGGCGAGTCCACTGAGCTGGGCGGTTACGTCTTTGTATTCGAGGGCGCGAAGCATTATGAAGGGCCGAACTTCACCTCCGATCGCGGCACCGTTCGCGTCCTGCGCAACGGGGCGCAGCTCACTGAACTGCACCCGGAAAAACGTCTGTACAGCGTGCAGCAGTCAATGATGACCGAAGCAGGCATTGATGCCGGTTTCAGCCGTGATCTTTACGTAGCATTGGGTGAACCGCTGGGCAATGGCGCATGGGCCGTACGGGTTCACGTCAAACCGTTTGTGCGCTGGATCTGGCTCGGCGGTCTGCTGACCGGTCTGGGCGGTGTGCTGGCGGCGTTTGACCGTCGTTATCGCACGCGGGTCAAAAGCAAGGTGCGCGAGGCATTGGGCATGTCGGGAGTTGCACTGTGAAGCGCTGGGTCATGCTCCTGCCGCTGGCATTGTTTCTCGGCGTGGCGGCGTTCCTGTATCGCGGTTTGTATCTGGACCCCGCCGAGCTGCCGTCGGCGCTGATCGGCAAGCCGTTTCCGCAGTTTTCGCTGCCCGAAGTTCAAGGCAGCCGCGTATTGACCCGCGCCGACCTGCTGGGCAAACCCGCACTGGTCAACGTCTGGGGCACCTGGTGCGTGGCCTGTCGGGTGGAGCATCCTGTGCTGACCCGGCTAGCGCAGCAGGGCGTGCTGATCTACGGCGTTAACTACAAGGACGTCAACACCGACGCGCTGAAATGGCTCAAGGAGTTTCACGACCCTTATCAGCTGAACATCCGCGACGAAGCCGGCTCGCTGGGGCTGAACCTGGGCGTGTACGGTGCGCCGGAGACCTTCCTGATCGACCGTCAGGGCATTATTCGTTACAAACATGTCGGGGTCATCGACGAGGCTGTGTGGCGAGAAAAGCTTGCCGCGCGTTATCAGCAACTGGTTGATGAGGCGCGGCCATGAAGCGCTGCCTGATGATTGTCCTGCTCAGCGTGCTGTGCTCAGGCATCGCCCACGCTGCCATCGATGCCTATACCTTTCGCGACGACGCCGAGCGTGCCCGCTACAGCGAACTGACCAAGGAACTGCGCTGCCCCAAATGCCAGAATCAGGACATCGCCGATTCCAACGCGCCGATTGCCGCTGACTTGCGCAAGGAAATCTACCGCATGCTGGGTGAAGGGCAGAGCAATCAGCAGATCATCGACTTCATGGTTGATCGCTACGGTGACTTCGTTCGTTACAAACCCAGCCTCAACGCCCGCACCTGGCTGCTCTGGTTCGGCCCGGCCGGTCTGCTGATCGGCGGTCTGGTGGTGATCGGTTTCATCGTCGGGCGGCGTCGCAAGGCGCACTCCGAACAGGCCGATGTGCTTTCCGAGGACGAGCGACAACGCCTCGCCGCATTGCTGGATGACCACCGCCCATGATCGATTTCTGGATAGCGACCGGGCTTCTTTTGCTCGTGGCGCTGGGTTTTCTGCTGATACCGGTGCTGCGCGGCCAGCGTGCGCAACGTGAAGAAGACCGCACAGCCCTGAACGTGGCGTTGTATCAGGAACGGCTGGGCGAGTTGCAGGTTCAGCAAGAGCAGGGCGTGTTGTCAGTGGCGCAACTGCAAGGCGCCCGTGCCGAAGCTGCGCGCGAGCTGCTCGCCGACACTGAAGGCGCAGAGCCTGCGCGCACATCGCGTCTGGGCAAGCCCTTGCTGGTGCTGGCTGCGGTGCTGGTGCCGGTATTGGGGCTGGCGGGCTATCTGCAACTGGGGGCCATTGACCGCGTCGCGCTGAGCCGCGAATTCGCTCGGCCGCCAACCTCGCTGGCCGACCTGACCCAGCGTCTGGAGCGCAGCGTGCAGGCTCAGCCGGACTCAGCCGAAAACCTGTATTTTCTGGCGCGCAGCTACATGGCGCAGAACCGCCCGGGTGATGCCGCGCAGATGTTCGAGCGCTCGGTGGCACTGGCCGGAAGATCGCCAGAATTGCTCGGGCAGTGGGCACAGGCGTTGTATTTCGCCAGCGACAAACACTTCACCGCACAGGTGCAGGCGCTGACCGACGAAGCGCTGCAGGCCGACCCCAACGAAGTCACCAGCCTCGGCCTGCTGGGGATTGCCGCGTTCGAAACACAGCGTTATCAGGCAGCGGTGGATTACTGGACCCGCCTGCTGGCGGCGTTGCCCGCGCAGGACGCTTCGCGCTCGGCGCTGGAAGGCGGCATAGCCCGCGCCAGAGAAAACCTTGCCGGGCAGGGCGCGCCGGTCAAGGCCAGGGCGCTCAAGGTGCGTGTCGCGCTGGCTGCCTCGCTCAAGGGTAACGTTCAACCGGGTGACAGCGTGTTCATCTTCGCCCGTGCAATCAACGGCCCGGCCGCGCCACTGGCGGTCAAACGCATCACGGTGGCGGACCTGCCTGCCGAGGTCGAACTGAGTGATGCCGATGCAATGATGCCGCAACTGAACCTGTCGAACTTTGCGCAAGTCCAACTGGTTGCGCGAGTGTCTCGCGCAGGGCAGCCAACCACCGGTGAGTGGGTCGGCCGCAGTCAGCCGCTGGCCAGTGATACTCAGGCGCAGCAGGCGTTGACCATCGACAGTCCGGATAACTAGAGAAATCGCTTATGTACCGTACCGCACGCATCACCTTGTTGGGTCTGGTCGTTGGCCTGAGTGCCTGTGCTGTCCAGCATCCGGCACCGCCTCACAGCCAGGATCCGATCCTTAATCTGCCGGGCGGCCAGCAACCCGGCGCACCGCGCCCGAACACGGCGCCTGCCGAACCTGCCAAAGCGCCAGCAGCAGCGCCGAAGACCTCGGCCAGTTTCGCCCCGCCACCGGGCGGTGGCAGCCATTGGGACCCGCGTCTGGGCGTGTACGTGATGGACGATCAGCCCAACACCTTCTATCGCCAGCGTACTTACTATCAGTGGAACAACGGCTGGAGCTGGGCAACCAACCCCAACGGTCCGTGGCAGGCGACCGACGCCAGCGGCGTACCGGCCGGGCTGGGCAAGCAGTTCAGTAACTGATTCAAGCCTGCAAATGAAAACGGCGACCTGATGGGTCGCCGTTTTGCGTTTCGGGGGGGTTATTTGCCCGGATAGATCTGGTCGAACACACCACCGTCAATGAAGTGGGTCTTCTGCACCGTGCGCCAGTCACCGAAGGTTTTCTCGACCGACAGGAAGTCCACTTTCGGGAAGCGGTCGGTGTATTTGGCCAAGACCTGCGGGTCGCGTGGGCGCAGGTAGTTTTTCGCCGCTATTTCCTGACCTTCCGGTGACCACAGGTATTTCAGGTAGTCTTCAGCCAGGGCGCGGGATTGTTTCTTGTCCACGACCTTGTCGACCACACTCACCGGCGGCTCGGCTTCTGCCGACACGGACGGGTAGACCACTTCAAACTGGTCGCGACCGAATTCACGAGCGATCATTTCCGCTTCGTTTTCGAAGGTCACCAGCACGTCGCCGATCTGGTTGGTCATGAACGTCGTGGTCGCGCCTCGACCACCTGTGTCGAGCACGGGCACATGGCGGAACAGTTCGCCGACGAATTTCTTCGCGGCCGCTTCATCGCCACCTTTTTTAAGGGTGTAGCCCCAGGCCGACAGGTACGTGTAGCGGCCGTTACCCGAGGTTTTCGGGTTAGGCACGATGACTTCCACGCCATCCTTGATCAGGTCCGGCCAGTCTTTGAGGGCTTTCGGGTTGCCCTTGCGCACGATAAACACAGTGGCCGAGGTGAACGGCGCACTGTTATTCGGCAGGCGGCTGACCCAGTCTTTCGGCACCAGCTCGCCATTGTCGGCCAGCGCGTTGATATCGGTGGCCATGTTCATGGTAATTACGTCAGCCGGCAGCCCGTCGATGACCGAGCGCGCCTGCTTGCTCGAACCGCCAAAGGACATCTGCACAGTCACGTCTTCATTTTTCTCGGCTTTCCAGTGCTTCTGGAAGGCGCTGTTGTAGTCCTTGTAGAAATCACGCATCACGTCGTAGGAGACGTTGAGCAGCGTCGGGGCTGCCTGGGCAGCGCTGGCAAAGGCCAGGCCAGCGGCCAGTAGCGAGGCGGCGAAGAGTTTATTCACTGCAGGGTCCTTGAGATGAAGAGTCGTGTGATCAGCTTGATGGCGTAATGCCGCGACACTATCAGTATCGCGCCTGCTGTTTAAAGACTGAAAAGGTCTTTGCTTATGCCTTGTGTTCTACTTTTGCAAACAATTGATTACCGCAGCGTGAACAGAACGCCGCGCCGTGTTCGTGGAAGTTCTTCGAGCACACCGGGCAATCGTGTTTCAGCTGTTCGCCGCGCATGGCGTTGGCCAGTTCGGCGGTGAATATACCGGTGGGCACGGCGATGATCGAGTAGCCGATGATCATCACCAGCGACGAGAGCATCTGCCCGACCGGCGTCTTCGGCACGATATCGCCAAAGCCCACAGTGGTCAGGGTCACGATAGCCCAGTAAATGCCTTTGGGGATGCTGGTGAAGCCGTGCTCCGGGCCTTCGATCACGTACATCAGCGTGCCGAACACCGTGACCAGAGTGGAAACGGTGACCAGAAACACGATGATCTTCTGCTTGCTGCCACGCAGCGCAGCCAGCAAATAGTTGGCTTGGCGCAGGTAAGTGCCGAGCTTGAGCACGCGGAAAATCCGCAGCATACGGATGATCCGCACAATCAGCAGGTACTGCGCGTCGCTGTAATAGATCGACAGAACCCCCGGCACGATAGCCAGCAGGTCGACCAGCCCGTAGAAACTGAACGCGTACTTCAGCGGTCGGGGCGAGCAGTACAGGCGCAGGATGTATTCGATCGCGAACAGCAGCGTAAAGCCCCATTCGATCCAGGCGAACAGCATGGCGTAATCGCGGTGAATGCTCTCGATGCTGTCAATGACCGTGACCAGCAGGCTGAGCAGAATCGCCACCAGCACAATCTTGTCAAAGGTTCTGCCGGCAGGCGTATTCGCCTCGAAAATAACGATATGCAACCGCTCGCGGCGGCTGAGAGAGGTGTCCATGGTGCTTCCTGAAGCAAAGATCGGAAGAGCCTAGGAGTATTGGGTGGTTGAGTGCAAGCACACAACACCTGCGGGAGCGAGTCGTGCGACGCTTCGCCTGCTCGCGAAGAGGTCGTTATAGCCCGCGTAAACAGGGTGTTTGGAGCAACGTCTTCGTGAGCAAGCTCACTCCCACAGAAGTCTTTATTCACAGTTCGACAGGCGGCAGACCCGCTTTTCGGGTTCTTGTAAGACCTACGTAGACAAATCGGCGCTGGAGCGTAAGGAACGACAGCTTTAATTATCGTGCGTCGCTCTGCGTCGCATACCGTTCTGGACGCTCCGCGTCCTCTTGTGGCGCAGAGCGTCCAGTGCTGGAATCATCAGGGCTAGGTATAACAAGCCAGGTGGTGAGTGTCGTCAATGACTGACGCGGGAGGATGCATGCAGTATTCGGGCGAGGACTTTTCTATAAGGGTATTGGCGTTTGATGATTGCGAGTTGATCAACCGGTACGAAAAGGCCAATCGCAAGCATCTGCAGCCTTGGGAACCGTTGAGGGACGATGACTATTTCATCCTCGAAAACGCCAGATCCAGGGTTCAGCAGCAGTGGGAAAGCATGCAGGCCGGCAGCGCGGTTTTCTTCCTCGTCACCGAGCCAGACGGCGGCGAATTGCTGGGGCGGTGCGGTTACACGAATATCGTGAGGGGCGTTTTTCAGGCCTGCAGCCTCGGCTTCTCGCTGGCAGGGACTGCTCAGGGACGTGGCTTGATGAAAAGGGCGCTTGAGGTGACCAATCGCTATTGTTTCGAGCAGATGAGGCTGCATCGAATCATGGCCAGCCACATGCCAGCCAATGTACGCAGCGAGCGACTTCTGCAATCAATCGGCTTCGAAAAGGAAGGGTACGCGCGCGCCTACCTGAAAATTGCCGGCGTCTGGGAAGACCATGTCCTGACGGCACTGATCAATCCGAACGAGGCCTGATAGCGGAGCGAACGCCCTTCCTACTTCTGCGCCACGTCATCCTTTTCCCAGCCGCCGCCGAGTGCCAGAAACAGGTTGATCTGTCCCATGGCCACTTGGGTGTTGGCTTCTGCCATCTGTGCGCGTACGTCGGTGTAGGTGCGGGTGGCTTGCAGGTCGGCGAGGAACGAGGCGCGTCCGGCCTGGTAGAAGCGGTGGGTCTGGTCAGCGGCTTCCTTGGCCGATTGTTCGGCTTCCTTGAGAGCATCGCGACGGTCGAGCAGGGCGGTGTATTGCGCCAGACCGGTCTGGGTCTCACGGATGGCGTTGAGCACCACACCGTCAAAGCGCGCCAGTGCAGCTTGCGCCGAGGCTTCAGCCTGATGGATACGTGCGCGTGAGCCGTTGGACGGGATGGTCCAGTTCAGCAGCGGCCCGAAGCCCCAGCGGTTGGCGGCCGGTTTGCCGAGGTTCTCGATCAGGCCGGTAGTGCCAATGCTCGCGCCGATGCTGATGTCCGGATACAACTCGCCGGTGGCAACACCGATCTGCGCAGTCGACATCGCCAGATGGCGTTCAGCCTGACGCACATCCGGACGGCGTTTGAGCAGCGCTGCGCCGTCGCCTACCGGCATGACCTGCGCAATGTGCGGCAGCGCATTGCAGCTGCTGACCCCGGCGGGCAGTTGCTCGACAGGTTTGGCCAGCAGCATCGACAGGCGGAACATCGCCGCCTGACGCCGCGCTTCGTAACGGGGCATTTCGGCGCGCAATGACTTGAACTGCGTCTGCGAGCGAGTGACCTGGGTTTCATCGCCTCGCCCGGCATCGCGAAGACGCTGGTTGAGGGTCACGCTCTGTTGTTGCAGGTCCAGCGATTCGCGGGCGATGTCGAGCTCTTCGTTGGCCGCGCAAATCTGTGTGTAGGCCCGAACCACATCGGCGACCACGGTGATGCGTGCGGTATCGACCGCCGCCTGATTGGCATCGACATTGGCCTGCGCCGCTTCGATGCCGCGCTGCAAGGTGCCGAACAGATCGAACTGATACGACGTGGTCAGGCCCACATCCCCGACATTGGCGACCGGCACCTTGTCGGTCAGCAGAAACGCTTCGCCCGACTCCTGCACGCGCTGTGCGCCAATTTTCGCGCCGTTGGTAAAACCGCCCGCCGCTTCGGCCTCCGAGGTCTGGTAGCGGGCACGCTGCAGGTTGGCGGCGGCGATGCGCAGGTCGGTATTGGAGGCGATGGCCTGGCGCACCAGTTCATCCAGACGCGCATCCTGATACAGCCGCCACCAGTGCGCAGGCACCGGGGCCGATACCGTGTTGACCGAGCGCCCGGCCAGCTCGCCCTGTAAATCCGGACGATTGATCGCTCCATCCTTGGGCAGTTGGTAATCCGGCCCGACTACCTGACAGGCCGACAGCACGGCAGTAAAACCGAGTGCGGCCACGCGTAAGGCACGTTTCATCGTGTGCCCTCCTGCGTATCGTCGATGATCGACACCGTTGCAGTACGCCCGGCGATCATACGGAAGTCGGCAGGTACGTCATCGAAGGCAATGCGCACCGGAATACGCTGTGCCAGACGCACCCAGCTGAAGGCCGGGTTGACGTTGGGCAGCAGGTTCGAGCCGCTGCTGCGGTCGCGGTCTTCGATACCGGCAACGATGCTCACCACATGGCCGGTCAGCCGTGCGTTGTCACCGATGACGCGAATGTCGACGCCCTGGCCGACATGAATGCCGTCCAGTTTGGTTTCTTCGAAATAGCCGTCGATGTGGAACGATGCGGCATCGACCACCGACAACACTGGACGTCCGGCAGTGACAAACTCATGGTCGCGTGGCGCGCGGTCGTTAAGGTAGCCGTCCACCGGGCTGCGGATCACCGAACGATCCAGATTCAGCTGCGCGGCATCCACTGCGACCTTTGATTCACCAAGCGCAGAAAGGGCGCGGGCTTCGCGGGACTGGCTTTCTTCCAGTTGCTCACGCGCCACCAGGTTGCCCAGGCCACGGTTACGCTTGTTCTCGCGGCGTGCCTGCTCCCAGGTTTCCTGGCGCTCGGCGACCGTGGCCTGCGCCTGACGCAAGGCCAGACGGAAGCGGTCCTGATCGATGGTGAACAGCACCTGGCCCTTGTGCACGGGCTGATTGTCGGTGACTTCGACCTTCTGGATCAGCCCGGACACGTCCGGCGCGATCTGCACGATATCGGCGCGAATATGCCCGTCGCGGGTCCACGGCGCGTACATGTAATACATCACCATGCGCCACACAACGACGGCAGCCAGAGTGACAACCAGCAGGGTCAGGACCACACGGCCCAGTGTCAGTATCGGTTTTTTCATGTCATCAGGTATCGACTTAGAGTATCCACGGCGCCGAGCAACAAAGCGTATAGACCTACGTTGAACAAAGCCCGGTGCCAGACCAGACGGTAGAAGTGGGCACGCGACAGCACGGCGTGCACGACAAGAAACAGCAGATAGGCGATGCCCATCATCGCCAGGAACGTGGGGATGAAGATCCCGCTGATATCCAGATCACCGATCACAGGGGCGCTCCATCGATGTTATGCGGCAGTTGCTCGGTCAGTTCGCCGCCCACGGTGACAATCTCGACCCCCGGCAACAAGGCCAGACGCAGGCCACTGAGGGCGTGCAACAGGTGCAGCCGGGCCGGGTTGTCGCCCATCTCCTGCGCCGTCAACGAACGGCGTGCGCGGTCCATGGCCATCAACAGGCCGCGGGGCGCGGGCAGCCTTTCACCGGCCTTGCGACAGTGCTTGAAATAGCCGCTGACTTCATCGATCACCTGACGCAACAACACTTGTGCGGCAGGCGTGGCGCGTCGGGTGTAGGCCAGCAGATCGAGCATGTTCAGCGCGACCCGCAGTTCACGCAGGGCAATCCCGGTGTCCTGCGCGGTGAGCGTCAAACGCGGCAGTTGCTGCATCAAACGGTCGAGCATTTGCACGCCCATGCGCCGGTGTTCGGCCAGAGACGAGTCTTCACTGAGGCTGGCGATGTCACGCCAACTGAAACGGGTCAGACGCTTGACCGCCAGTTCAACGCCGAACGGGCGGAACACCAGCGTCCAGATAAAGGCGAACAACAGCCCGGCAGGACCGGCCAGGTTGGAGTTGAGAAAGTTCATGAAGTCCGCGTCGTAGGCGCTCTGAATGCTGATGAACGACGAGGTGTTGACGATGGTCAGCAGCGTGCCGAGAAAGAAACGCGGTTGCACAGTCAGGGTGCCAACGCAGATGAAGGGCACCGCAAAGGCCAGCACCAGCATCGGGAAGTCGTGCAGGTTGGGCAGCACCACGAACAGGTACAGGCTGGCAAATACCACCGAGAGCAGGGTCCAGAAGAAGAACCGGTAGATTTGCGGGGCAGGGTCGTCCATGGCTGCAAAGAAACTGCACGATACCGCTGCCAATGCCACGGCACTGGCACCGTCTTTCCAGCCCAGCAGAATCCACAACACCGATGCAGCGATGATCGCCAGTACCGTCGAAGTCACTGAATAGAGCATCAGGCCGCGGTCCAGAAACGGCGTCAGCCGACCCAGACGCCAGTGGCGATAGACCGCGCGCCACTGTGACTGATCGTCGGTCTTGATCGCGTATTGCAGGGTTCGGCAATCCAGCCACAGGTCGATCCACTCGCCGAGCCTGAACAGTGTATTGGAGAGCAGCAGTTGATCGCGGTCGTCCAGATGCGTGGAGCTCGGCTGAAGGCGTTCCAGCTCACCGTGCAATTGTTGCCATTGCTCCCGTTGCGGGCCGTCAGCTGTACTTTCAAGCCAGTCGCAAGCCTTTTGCAGTACGGGTTTCAGGCTGGCCAACAGCTCGGGCGTGCGCCGCTCCAGCGCCCACAATGCGTCATCCAGTGCATCGATGACCGGCAAGAGATGGATCATTCGGCCGCGCAGTTCATTGGCATTGCGTACGGTTTGCTTGCGTGCACCCTCGTGACTCAACTGGCCGATCATCATTTCCAGCGAGTTGAAGCTGCCGACCATCGAATTGCGCAGTGCGCCGATTTCCTCGGGCTCACAGGTGCGGCTGATAAAGCGCTGGCTGTAGGTAGAGGCGTCACTGAACCATTTTTCCGTGGTGGCCTGAAACACCGGTGCCAGGCGTCTGGGCCAGAACATCGCACCCACGACAGCGGCGCAGATGATGCCGAGAAAAATCTCTTCGGTACGCGACACGGCGATGTCGAATACAGCCTGCGGGTTGTCGACCACCGGCAGGGAAATCAGCGGCATGGTGTAACCCGCCAGCATCAGTGCGTAGCTGTTGGCCGTGCGCAAGTGCAGGGAAAGGAACAACAGCGTGCCGGTCCACAGTCCGACCACGATGGCCAGTAGCAAGGGCGTCTGTACGAACATCGGCACCAGCAATACCGATGCAGCCGCGCCAGCCAGAGTTCCGGCGGCCCTGTACAGGGCTTTGGAACTGGTTGGGCCGACAAAGGGACTGGAGACGATGTACACCGTGGCCATGGCCCAATAGGGGCGAGGCATTTCCATCAACAGCGCGATGTACAGCGCCAGCATCGATGCGCCGAAGGTACGTACGCCGTAGAACCAGTCGCGTGCCGGTGGGACGCTGGAGAAAAATCCGCTCAAACCGGCCCCCCGTGCTCACCTTGTGCAGCCTCGGCGAAGGCCTGAAATACCCGCAAGGTAGCTTCGAGATCGGCGGGTTGAAGGCCCTGAAGCACATCCGCCCGCAGACGCGTCAGCTCCAGTTCTATCGAGCCAGCCAGCGCACGACCCTTGTCGGTCAGGCTCAGGGCCTTGGCGCGGCGATCATTGGGGTCTTCGCTGCGGCAGACGATGCCGGCCTTGCACAGCTGGTCGAGCAGGCGCACCAGTGTCGGGCTTTCCATGCCGGCCGCCTGCGCGACTTTTACCTGATGCACGCCGTCACCCAGGCGTGCAATGGCCAGCAGTGGCCCGGCGCACGCTTCAGAAATTTCATAGGTGGCCAGTGTGTTCTGGCAAATGCGTCGCCATTGGCGAGAGGCGGCTACCAGGCCGCTACTGACAGCGCGATGCAGTGGGTCGACAAGCATGAATCACCGGGGTTGGGTCGTGAACAATTTAGTTAGGAGCGTTATTGTTAGGGAGGATATTAGTAGGATGCTAACTAATATCTCGTAACAAGTTCTTACAGTCAACCCGTAACTGCCCAGTGGGGCTTTTTCGGTTACAGGGGCGTCCGAACGGGTTTTTTGAGGGAGCGTAGAGGCGATGAACGGCTATCTGCGTCCGCTTTTAGCGGTGAAAGTTCATTATTTCAAAAAGTAATTGCTACCGTTCGTCGGTAAGAGGCCCGGAAATGCCGAGCTTTTACTCAGCCTCATTCAAAAAAATGGCGCGGCACCCGATAGAAGGGTCCTGATGAATCGCCGCCTGCAGCAAATGGATGGCAATCTGCCTTGTGTCGTGATTTGACATCAAAGTAGTGGCATTGGTGTTTTTGTGGCGGTTTATTGGCGTCATAGTGTTGTCGTCGCTGTTTAAAAAATAAACGATTCAGCCGATAGTCTGGTTGACCACAACGGGCCAGCACGCCCGTTCCAGAGCCATTCTGTCGGTGCGCAATGCGTACCTTGCGAGCTACTCCATGATCGACCTTGCCACCTGGAATCTTTCCGTCCCTGTCGGAAGTCCCGCGACCATCATCGAAACCCCCAAGTTGGTGAAGGGTTATCGGGATGGCTATTTTCAATCCGGGGATACGCTGTTTTTCTGGGCACCGGTGACCGGTTCCACCACAGAGAACGCCAAGTACCCGCGCTCCGAATTACGCGAGACGACGTCCGATGGCAGGGTCTTCAACTGGGCCTACTCAAGCGCTGACAATTTTCTGCGCGCGACGCTGGAAGTCGATCAGGTGCCTTCCACGGGCAAAATCGTGATCGGTCAGATTCATTGCTACCAGAGCACCGAGCCGCTGCTGAAGGTTGAGTACCAGTACAAGGAGAAGCTGCAGACCGGCAATATCGTCGCCAAGTTTCGTCGTACGCCAGACTCGGAAATCGAGGTCATTACCATTGCGCAGGGCGTGCCGCTCAACAAGCAGTTCAACTACACCATCAACCTGTCGCCCAGCGGCGACCTGACGGTCAATGCCTTCGACGCAGTCTGGTACGCCAAGCTGGATTCAGCCTGGGCCAGCAAACTGTTCTACTTCAAGGCAGGGGTCTATACCCAGGACAATACCGGTTACACCACTGAAGGCGGTTCGGCCACTTTCTACAAGCTGGCCATCGCCCACGAGAAAAAGAATTGATCGTTACGGTCTGGAAGATTCAGACCGCTGGAAATATCAGACTGAAGCAGATTCTGCCGGCGGCGGGTTGAGCCACTTCGACCCGCCCGCCATGCAGGTGCATGATTGCCGTAACAATGGCCAGCCCCAGGCCGTTGGAGTCCGAGCGCTCATGGCGCGAGGCGTCACCCCGATAGAAACGGTCGAACAGTCGCGCGAGCGTGGCGTGTGGCAAGACCGGGCCCTGATTTTCTACCTCGATTCGCCACTGACGATCAACCGCCGCAACACCAATCAGGATCTCGCTGTTTTCATTCGCATAGCGAATTGCGTTGGCGACCAGATTGCTCAGGGCACGACGCAGCAGGATCGGGTCGGCCAGCAACGTACCGTGTCCGCTGTGGCTCAGCCGCAGATTACGCTCTTCAGCCAGCCCTTCGAAATAACCGGCCACGCGTTGCAATTCATCGTGCAGGTCCAGCGGCTGGCGTTCCAGCGCGGCCTGGGCTTCGTCCGCTCGTGCCAGAAACAGGATGCTTTCCACCAGCCTTGAAATACGTTCCAGCTCTTCCAGATTGGAAGCCAGCAAGACTTGATATTCGTCGGCGCTGCGGTTCTGGCGCAAGGCGACCTGGCAGTGGCCCATCAGCGAGCCGACCGGCGTACGAATCTCGTGGGCCAGATCGGCGGAGAACTGCATCAAGCGTCGATAGCCATCGTCCAGACGGTCAAGCATGGCGTTGAAGGCGTCGCTCAATTGTTGCAGCTCGACGGGCGTATCACGGCTGTCGAGGCGTTTGTGCAGGCTGGCGGGGGTGATTGCGGCGGCATGGGCAGCCATTCTTCGCAGTGGACGCAAGCCGCGACGCAGCAGTACATAACCCAGGGCTGCGGTGATCAGAAACGCCAGGGCCACGGCTATATAGATGCGCTGACGGAAGCTGGCGAGCATGGCCATTTCCTTGACCATCAGGTGCGCTGCCTGCAAACGTACTTCGACACCGTTGGACATCACCTGTACGGCAGCAGCGCGCAACGGCACGCCTTGCAGGCTCATGCCGCTGCGCAGGTCATCGACACGCAGCGGTTGGTCCTGCGCCACGGTCGGCAGTTCCGGCAAGGGCGCGTGCTGCGGGTTGACGGAGATAACCGGTGACTTGCCCGGCTCTCCGATGATGAAGATATCTTCTTCGCTGTCGAGCATGTTCTCGAACAGCTGCGGGCTGCCCTTGAGGTTGTCCATGGTCAGGTCATAGCGCAGCAGCTTGCGAAAGTGGTCCAGTCGCGCAAGCACGGCATGGTCACTGCGTTGCATCACTGTTGCTTCGATTGACTGATACAGATACAGGCCGGCACCGCTGACGGTGAGCATCGCCACCAGGGCAAATGCCAGGGTCGAGCGCAGGGTCAGGGAAGGCTGGCGTCGCATGGCCGTACCTCGCACACATAACCAATGCCGCGCACGGTGTGGATGAGCTTGACCGGGTAGGGCAGGTCGACCTTGCTGCGCAGACGCTTGATGGCGACGTCGACGACATTGGTGTCGCTGTCGAAATTCATGTCCCAGACTTCCGAGGCAATCTGTGCCCTGGACAGTACGTCGCCTTCGCGGCGCAATAACAGGTGCAGCAGGGCGAACTCCTTGTTGGTCAGCACGATAACCTGTTGCTGACGCGTCACCCGGCGGCGCAACAGGTCCAGTTCCAGATCGGCCAGATGAAAATGGTCCGCCTCGCGCACCACGCCCCGGCGCAGGATGGTGCGGATGCGCAGCAGCAGTTCAGTGAAGGAAAATGGCTTGACCAGATAATCGTCAGCGCCCAGTTCCAGGCCGCGAATCCGGTCCTGCAACTGGTCGCGCGCGGTGAGAAACAGCACCGGCACGTCCTGCCGGGCGCGCAGTACTTCGATGATTTGCCAGCCGTCGATGCCTGGCAGCATCACGTCCAGCACGATCAGGTCGTAGCGGTTTTCCAGCGCCAGGTGCAGGCCGTCGGCCCCGTGCTGGGTCCAGTCGACCTTGTAGCCGGACTCACCCAGACCCTTCTTCAGGTATTCGCCGGTTTTGGTGTCGTCTTCAATCAGCAGGATATGCATCGTTTTGTCCGCTACGCTTTTGCAGGCACCCACGGTGCACCGATGCCGAAGTCTAACCAGTTGCCGACAAGGTGTCCGGCGAATGACAAAAATGTCATTGCCCGGTCATTCTGCGGTGCCGGTAACGGTGCAAGGATGGGTTTCAGATATCAACTGCCAAGGAAGTACCGATGAAGACTGCACTCTCTACTACGTTCGGCCTGCTGTTGCTCAGCGCTGCTGTCATGACTCAGGCTGCTGACATGAAGGTGGTTAAACCCATGCGCGGGACCGTCGACAGCGTGAGCGCCGACACACTTGACTTCACCACCCGTGCGGGCCAGCACGAAAGTATCAAGCTGACTGACAAGACCGGTATTCGTCTTGTGTCCGAAGCTGACTTCAAGCAAATCAAAGGCGACAGCTTCGTGGGTTCGGCTGCCATTCCCCAGGCTGATGGCACGTTGAAAGCGCTGGAAGTGACCGTGTTTGAAGCGAGCCTCAAAGGCAGCGGCGAAGGCCATTATGGTTGGGAAAACGCGGATGGCAGCACGGGCACCATGACCAATGGCACTGTCGGCACGCTGGCCGGGGCTGATGGTCGCACGCTGACCGTCAAGTACGAGGGTGGCGAGAAGAAGTTGGTGGTGCCGCAGGATGTGCCTATCGCCTACGTCGAGCCAGGCAAGGTTGATCAGTTGACCAAGGGCGCCAAGGTCGTGGTGTTCCCGGCTGACGACGGCAAGTCTGCTCGTGGTGTGGCAGTCGGCAAGGACGGGTTTACCCCGCCGATGTAATCACCGCCAGGGCTGTCAGGGGCGCAAGGCTGCCCCTGACAGCCTTTTCCATGCCTGATCAGAGGGATCTCGACATGAAAACCCGCCCCATTCATCCGTGGCCGGTGCGCCTGACGCACTGGGTCAATGCCGTGGGCATGGTCTGCATGTTCATGAGCGGTTGGGCGATCTACAACGCATCGCCACTGATGCCGTTCACCTTTCCCAAATTCCTGACACTCGGCGGCTGGCTGGGCGGTTCCATTGCCTGGCACTTCGCGGTGATGTGGCTGTTGGTGATCAACGGCCTGCTGTATGTGCTGTATGGCGTGTTCAGCCGCCATTTCAAACGCGACCTGCTGCCGGTTCGGCCGTCCGAAGTGACGCGTGACATGAGTGACGCGTTGCGTTTTCGACTGGTCCACGTCAAAGGCCGTTACAACGCGGTGCAACGGCTGATGTACTGGCTGGTGCTGGCCATGGGTGTGTTGGTGGTGCTGTCCGGCCTGGCGATCTGGAAGCCGGTGCAGTTTCAGGGGCTGGTCAGTCTGCTGGGCGGATTCGATTTCGCCCGTTGGGTACATTTCGGGGCGATGACCGCCATCGGCGCATTTGTCATCGTCCATCTGCTGCTGGTCGTGCTGGTGCCCAGTACTTTGCTGCCGATGATTACCGGCGGCCGCCAGCCGAACGAAGACGGAACTGCGCAATCATGAACGAACCACGTAAACGCATCACTCAGCGTATCCGCCTGGAGCCCGCGCAGGAGCGTCAACTGATCGATATTCAGCGCCGCTCGTTTCTGCGCGCGGGGCTGACCGTGGGCGCGATGTCGATGCTCACGGGCTGCAACCTGCAGGATGGCGATCAGGTCGACAAGGTGCTGTGGGCCATGTCGCGCTGGAATGACCGGGTTCAGGCCTGGCTGTTCAACGGCCAGAAGCTGGCGCCGACCTACAGCAAGGCGCAGTTGACCAACCCGTTCCCGTTCAATGCCTTCTACCCTGAGTACAACGTGCCGGAGCTGGATCTTTCCGATTACCAGCTGGCGGTGTCGGGGCTGGTGCGGGACAAGCAGCCGTGGACGCTGGGTGCTCTGCGCAAATTGCCGCAACGCACCGACATTACGCGGTTGATCTGTATTGAAGGCTGGAGCGCGATAGGACAATGGGGCGGTGTGCCGCTGAAGACGTTTCTGGAGTATATCGGCGCCGATACCACGGCACGTTTTGTCGGCTTCAAGTGCGCCGATCGCTATTATTCAAGCCTGGATATGCCCACTGCGCTGCACCCGCAGACGTTGCTGGCGCTGGACTTCGGTGAAGTGGCTCTGCCACCTGATTACGGTTACCCGTTGCGGGTGCGGGTGCCGACCAAGCTGGGCTTCAAGAACCCCAAGCACATCGTCGAGATCTTCGTCAGCAACGAGAATCCTGGCGGGTACTGGGAGGATCAGGGCTACAACTGGTTCAGCGGGATCTAGGAGCGGACGCAGAGCGTCCAGAAGGGCATTCGACGCAGAGCGTCGCACGATGGCGGTAGTTAGATTATCGTTCCTCACGCTCCAGCGTGGGAATACCCTTCGTGACGCTCTGCGTCACATGGCGGTTTTTTCTTTGTCAGGTGGCTTGAGGTTCGGCTCAGGTCACCTTTTCGCCCCTCGGCGAGTGACTTTGACGGGGCAAAGTAACCAAACCCCCTCGCTCCTGTTTCCGGCCCGACTTCGTCGGGTTCCTTCGCTCTGGCACTGACGTCGCACTCTGCGTCGTCAGTGCCATCGCGTTAAAAAGCGCTTTCAGGCGCGGCGTTTCAGGTCAATTCAGGCCCAGTTTGCCGCGCAGGGTCGAGAGGTCTTCGGCCAGGGTGTTGACCGGGCCGACCAGGGCTTTGCGGTCGTTCTCTTTGACTTTGTCGTAGGTTTCAAAGCCACCGTCCTTGGTCTTGTACTTGGCCAGAATCTTGTCCACGGTGGCGAAGTTCTTGTCGACTTTGCTGGAGAAGGCTTTGTCCTGCTGCTCGATCTGCGGGCGGAACAGGTCGACGATTTTCTTCGCGCCGTCGATGTTGCCCTGGAAGTCATACAGGTCGGTGTGGCTGTAACGGTCTTCTTCGCCGGAGATCTTGGTCGCCGCTACTTCTTCCAGCAAGGCTGCTGCGCCACCGACTACTTTTTCAGGCGGGAAGGTCAGGTCGGCTACGCGCTTTTCCAGGTCCTTGACGTCGCTCAACAGCTTGTCGGCGATAGGGCCCTGGTCCTTGGTGGTGTTCTGCGAGAACAGCGCGTACTCCAGACGATGGAAACCGGTGAAGTCTTCTGCCGTAACGCCTTGCTCGTGGTCGTCGACGCGTGAGTCGATGGACGCATCCAGGTCACTGAACAGTTCGGCAATCGGCTCTACCGACTCGTAGTACACGCGGGTAGGGGCATACAGCTTTTTGGCCGTCGCGATGTCGCCCTTCTTCACGGCATCGGTGAACTTCTGGGTGTGGCTGACCAGTTCTTCGATGTTTTCGGTCACGTAAATCTTGTAGTCCGAAACCGGACCTACCAGGTCCAGCGGCGCGGTGGCGGCAAAGGCAGCCAGTGGCGTCTGGAGCAGGCCAAGGGTCAAGAGCAAAGCCAGGGGCGTCTTTTTCATGGGTGTCTTCCGGGTCTGGAGTGGGTAGGTCATGCAGTTTTAGTGGACGACGCCGCTGCCAGCAGCGAGCGGCCGATGAAATCCTGGTCACCGGTTACCCCCGGCAGGGTGAAGAAGTAGCCACCACCGACCGGTTTGAGGTATTCCTCCAGCGGCTCGCCGTTGAGGCGGCTCTGAACGGTGATGAAGCCTTTTTCCAGGTCAGCCTGATAGCAGATGAACAGCAGGCCCATGTCCAGCTGACCGTTCTTGTTCACCCCGTTGGAGTAATTGAACGGGCGGCGCAGGATCAGGTTGCGCTGGCTTTCGGCGGTACGCGGGTTGGCCAGGCGGATGTGCGAATCCAGTCGGGTTTTCTTGCCTTCCGGGTCTGCGGCATAGTTGGGCACATCGGTCTCGACCTTGCCGTCCATAGGCGCACCGGTGCTTTTGCTGCGGCCGAAAATCGATTCCTGCTCCTGCAATGGCGTACGGTCCCAGCGTTCCACGAAGTTACGGATGATCCTCACGGCCTGGTAGCTGCCATTGGCGGCCCACGCTGGCTCATCGCTGCCGGGCTGCACCCAGACCAGCTCGTTCATGGTCTTCTGATTGTTGGAATCCGGGTTTGCCGAGCCATCCCGGAAACCGAGGAAATTACGCGCGCTTTCCGGCGGCTGGCCAGGCTTCTTCGGTGCCTGGGGCGGCACGGTGCCTTCCTGTTTCCAGCGCACCAGCAACAGGTCAGGCAGGTTCTTGACGATGTCGCGCAGGGCGTGAATGTTGCTGTCGGCGGTGTTGGCGCAGAACTGGATGCTCAGGTCGCCATGGCAACTGGCCGGATCCAGCGCGTCGTTGGGGAAGCCGGTCATGCGGATCAGGCGTTTGGGTTTGACCGGGGTCAGGCCAAAGCGCTCATCGAACAGCGATTCGCCTACCGACACGGTAATGGTCAGGTTATCCGGGGTGACCACAGGGCCAAGAATGCCGGAATCAGGCGGTGGCAGTTTCGGATCAATCTCCGGCACCGGGCCGCCGGTCATCAGGAACGCGATGCGCTCATTGAGCGTGCGGAACAGGCGCTCGAGGTCTTCGCGGTCGGCAGCCAGCACGTCGAACGCGACCAGCATGCCTGCGGCCGGACGCGGGTTGACGATGCCGGTCTGATGCAGGCCGTGAAACTCGTTGTGGTCCTGAGTCTTTTCGCTGTTAGGCGCTTCGGTGACCTGCGCCGGCGTTGCGGCCAGTACGTTGCCGCTAAGGCTGCTGCCAGCCAGCGCGGCACCGGCAGCACCGAGACCCATCAGGACACGGCGACGCTGTATTGAAGCGGGAGCGTTAGTAGCGTCTGGATTGCTGTCTGGGTTTTTCATCGTAGTGTGCTGTGCTCCAGTGAATCAGAGGTCAGAAAGGCCAAGTGCCGCGTCGATGCCATTGAGTGCGTCAGCCAGTGCGCCAGCCTTGGCGGCGATTTGCCGACGCTGTGTCTCGTCCACCTGGTCATAGGGGCGCATGCCCCCATCAGCGGTGCTCAACGCATCAAGTGTGGTGTCCAGATCAGCCATGGCTGCATCGATTTTTTGCAGCAGATCGGCAGCGCTGCGGGTCAGCAACGGACGCAGCAGATCGACGATTTTGCGGGTTCCGTCCAGATTGGCGGCAAAGCCGTTGAGGTCGCTGTGGCTGTAGCGTTCTTCTTCGCCGTTGCTGCGCACGTCAGCCAGGCTGCGCATCGTGCGGGTGGCGATGGCGGCCAGTTGTTCGGGGGCCAGCGATTGCGCCATCAACTGCTGTTTAAGCTGAGTGACATCGGTTTGCAGGCGCTGCGCGACGGGCGACAGGCCCTCGACGCTGTGCTGCTCGAATAATGCGTATTCAATGCGGTGGAAGCCGGTAAAGCCCGGATCCTGCTCACGCTTCTCGTAGTAATCGGCGCGGGCATTGATGGCATTGTCCAGTTCCGACAGGCGCTGAGCAGCGGGAGCAATGCGCTGATACGCGGTGCGGGCGGGCAGATACGCCGCCTGCGCGGCGCTCAGGTCGCCAGCCTCAATGGCTTGTTGCAGAGCCGTCACGGCCTTGATCAGCGCCGAACCTTGCAGGCTCAGGTACACCCGGTATTCGGAAAGAGGGCCGATGAAGGCGGTCATCGACGGGCGTGCCTTGGCTTTTGCATCGGACTCGGCGGTCGGGGTGACGTGCAAGGTGCCACGCGGGTTACTGAGCAGGCCGCAGGTGATCGCGTAATCGCCGGGCGCCAGATTGGCATTGATCACCTGGCTCAAGCCCGGCGCAATGTTTTCCCGCTCTTCAACCACCAGCACGCCATCGAGAATTTCCCATTCGACGGCGCGTTCCGAGCGGTTGACGATGCGGAAGGCATTCTTGCCCGCCGCCACTGTCAGCACATTCGGCTCACAGTTGCGAGCGTGAATATTGACCACGGTTTCAGTGCCGGCATTGGCTGCACGCTTTTTTGCCGCGACCTGCGAGGCGTAATAGAACAGCCCGCCAGCGGCAATCATCAGGATCACCGAACCGGCGACAGCCAATTGCAGGACACGGGGCGGCCGGGCGTTCTCGGAAGGCCCTGGGGTACGGATAGACATGGGTGCCCTTATTCGTTCGTCACAGAAGATGTTTTCGGCTGTAGGGTCTTGCCGGACGCCGGGGTGTGCGGCATGAAGAACAGCAGCAGCGCCCCGATCAGGTAAATCAGGTAGACGCTCAAGGTGCTGACGGTCGGAGCGTCCTGGTAACCGAACATGCCGGCCAGTACCGAGCCGGCAGGGCCATCCATCGGCAACAGTGCGCTGATGTCGAAGACCACTTCCTGCAGATGATTCCAGACCCCGGCTTCATGCAGCGCCTGAACGGAATTGGCGAGAATGCCCGCGGCTACCACCAGAATGAACAACCCGGTCCAACGGAAAAACAGGCCCAGGTTCAGGCGCATGCTGCCGCTGTAAATGGCTACGCCGAAGCCTACGGCCAGCAACAGGCCGAGCAGGGCACTCAGCGGTGCGCCCGAGCCTTCGCTCTGCTGGAACACCGCGAGCAGAAAGAATACGGTCTCCAGCCCTTCGCGGGCCACGGCGAAAAACACCATGGCGATCAGTGCGTAGGTCTGGTTTTTCGAGCCGGTGAGGGCAGCGTCCAGAGACTCATGCAACGCGTGCTTGATCGAGCGGGCGACTTTGCGCATCCAGAACACCATCGAGCTTAAAATGCCCACGGCGATCAGGCCGACAATGCCTTCGAACAACTCCTGTTGCTTCTGCGGAAACTCGGCGCTCATCAACTCAAGCCCGCCACCGACGAACAGCGACAGCGCGGCAGCGAGGAACACGCCGATCCACACCGCAGGCATCCACTCGCCGCGGCCGGTCTGCTTCAGGTAACTGGCGATAATGCCAACAATCAGCGCGGCTTCGATGCCTTCGCGCAGCATGATCAAAAACGGAACGAGCATATCTCACCGGGTCAAAACTGTAGGGTGAACGTGCTTCAGCGAGCCATAAGCCGGAAACACTGCGTAACATAATGATACTCATTCTTGAATGCGGGTAGTTGTTTTTTATCTGCATCCCGGTTTTGGCAGGTTGTTCAGGTCAGGTTCAGCTGGGCTGGCTTGAGCGTAGTAAATACCGGGGGCGGCCACTGGGTGGCCTGACCTGCCCATTTCTATTTGGGAAAACACGATGTCATCAGAATCAGACGCACCTGGCAGCGAGTGCGCACAGCCAATTGACGCGAACGCTGCTGCACATGCAGAGGCGGTCGAAATGCTCAAGGCCATCGACAGGCGATGGGAGTCACTGATCAATCACGTCGGCCCCTGTCTGCACCCCGTCACGGCTGCGCAGGACCCATTCCAGGCGCTGATCAAGGCCGTCGCCTATCAGCAACTGCATGCCAAAGCGGGTGACGCTATGGTCATGAGGCTGCGCGCCCTGTTTCCAGACGCGGCTTTTCCGGCCGCGCAGGCATTGGTCGAGCTGGATGAGCAGACACTGCGCTCCTGCGGTTTCTCGGCGTCCAAGTGCCGTGCGATCAAAGCCATTGCCGCGGCACGGGTCGACGGTCTTGTCCCCGATGTCAGCGCTGCATTGGCCATGAGCAATGAAGCGCTTGTCGAGCGCCTCATCCAGTTGCCGGGCGTAGGTCGCTGGACGGTCGAGATGATGCTCATTTACGGTCTCGGTCAGATGGACGTGATGCCCGCCAGCGACTATGGCGTGTGCGAAGGCTATCGACGGCTGTATGCTCTCGAACTCAAGCCGGGTCATAGGGAAATGGCCAGAATTGGCGAACGGTTCGGCCCTTACAGGACGATTGCCGCCTGGTATTTGTGGCGAGTACCGGCCAACTTCAGCGACATCGATTTATCTCGAATTTGAAAGCAAGACTCGGAGTGCCTGTGTGTTGCGGCTGGGATAGGCTCATCGAAACCAAGACAGGCCATCAGCATGGAAAACATGAAAGGCACGTTGAAAGCGCGCGCGCCACGGACCGAAGAGGACCCGCGCTGGGAGATCCTGCTCAATCGTCGTTCAGGTGCGGGCGCTGACTTCGTCTACGGTGTGCTGACAACCGGTATCTACTGCAAACCCGGCAGCCCGAGCAAACTCCCAAGACCGGAAAACGTCGTGTTCTTTTCTTCGGCAAGCGAGGCTGAAGCTGCCGGGTTTCGCCCGTCGCGGCGCACTGGCAGTGATCAGCAAAGCGTGGACCTCAAGCATGCCTCGGCCGTTTCCGAAGCCTGCCGGCTGATCGACACCTGCGACTCGATGCCCAATCTCGCTGCGCTTGCGGAGAAGGTCGGGATGAGCAGTTTTCATTTTCACCGCACTTTCAAGAAGCTCACCGGGTTGACGCCCAAAGCCTACAGCGTCGCTTCCTTGCGCTCGCGAGTGAAAGTCGAGCTTTCCCACGACGTGACCATCACCAGTGCGCTGTATGAAGCAGGCTTCAACTCCAACAGTCGATTCTATGAGGCTTCGCAGAAAATGCTGGGCATGAAACCTTCTGAATACCGCGCAGGCGGGACCAATGTCGATATCAGGTTTGCACTGGGTGAAAGCTCGCTGGGCTCGATTCTGGTGGCCAGAAGTCCCAAGGGTATCTGCGCCATTTCGCTCGGAGACGACCCCAATGTTCTGGTCGAAAAGTTTCAGGATCAGTACCCCAATGCCAACCTGATCGGCGGGGATGAAGAGTTTGAACAACTGGTCTCCCAGGTCGTGGGCTTTGTCGAGTCGCCCGCGACCGGCCTCGCGCTGCCGCTGGATATCCGCGGCACGGTTTTTCAGGAGCGGGTATGGCAGGCGCTCAGGGATATACCTGCCGGATCGACCGCAACCTACACCGATATCGCCACCCGGATCGGTATGCCCAGCGCGGTTCGCGCAGTGGCGAATGCGTGCGGCGCCAACACGCTGGCAGTTGCCATTCCCTGCCATCGGGTCGTGCGCAGCGACGGGGCGTTATCCGGCTATCGCTGGGGTGTCGAGCGCAAGCGCAAGCTGCTTGAAATCGAAGCTGCCGAGGGAACAGGGCTTCTTTCAGGGCTTTGAACAGCACCCTGACTCGCCGAGAATCCGGTAGGCCAGCCTTACCCGTTCTTCATTCGGATAGTTCTTGTTGGCCAGAATCACGATGCCGAGCTGTTTTTCCGGTATGAACGCGACATAGCCACCGAAACCGTTGGTTGATCCGGTCTTGTTGACCCAGACCGCAGATTGCGCTGCCTGCGGCGGCTCGATCACTTCGGTTTTGAGCGTGTTCAGCATGGCACTGGCGTTGCCTTCAAGCAGCTGCGCCAAGCCAACCGGCATCGGATACTGCTCCCAGATCAGGTCCTGAGTCATGCCGCCGACTTTGAAATAGCTGATCCGTGTGTCGCTGAGCGCGCGTTGCAGCGGCGCGTCGTATTGACCAGGCCCAAGGTTTGCCTCGACAAAACGGATCATGTCCCGAGCACTCGATTTCACGCCGTAGGCTTCACTCGCCAGAGGACCTGGGTTAACCCTGACCGGTTCGTCGAGTTTGTTGTAGCCCTGTGCATAAAGCGCCTGCTTTTCGTCCGGTACGGTCACGTAGGTGTTGCTCAGGTTCAGCGCCGGAAACAGACGCTGCTGGAGGGCTTTTTCATACGGCAGCTTCATGCTGCGCGCTGCAACCATGCCGAGCAGGCCCACACTGGGGTTGGCATAGGTGCGGTGGGTGCCGGGCAGGTAGTCGGGCTGCCAGGCCTTGAAATAGTCCATCAATTGGCGAGTGTTCTGCACCTTGTCGGGCACTTGAAGGGGGAAACCGCCTGCTGTGTGGGTGCCGAGGTGAAAGACCGGTATTTTGCCCAGACGTGTGTCATTCAATTGCGGCAGGTAGGTGTCGATGCTGTTGTTCAGCGACAACTGCCCATTGGCCTGCGCCCAGGTGGCCAGTGTGGCGGTGAAGGTTTTGCTGATCGAGCCCAGTTCGAACAACGTATCGCTGGACACCGGCTGGCCGGTTGCTTTTGAGGCGACGCCGTAGTTATAGAACTGTTGTGTACCGTTGCGGGTGACGGCGATGGACATGCCTGCAATGTTGTTTTTCTGCATCACCTGCTGCGCCGCTTGCTGCACAACGGTATCAAGGTCAGGTGCCGGGTCTTGAGCGCAGGCAAGGGAAGCGTTCAGCACAAGCGCCGCGCATAACAGTGTCTTATTCCATGGCATCACATGATTCCTTGTTGTTTTGGGTCGCCGCCGATCATCGAAGAACGCTGTTTTGAAGCCTTGCTGCGGTGGTCGGTGGCGGCGGGTTTGCGTAATATGCCTCCTTTTTTGCGCTTCCTCCACGGGGCGCGGTTCAGGTAACCCATGAAATCAATCCGTATACGCGCCGAAGTCCTGGCCGGGCTCACGACATCCTTTGCCTTGGTGCCCGAGTGCATTGCCTTTGCACTGGTGGCCCATCTCAACCCGCTGATGGGGCTCTACGGCGCGTTCATCATTTGTACGCTGACGGCCCTGTTCGGCGGGCGTCCGGGTATGGTCTCCGGCGCGGCCGGTTCGATGGCGGTGGTGATCGTCGCGCTGGTGGTGCAGCACGGCGTGCAATATTTGCTGGCGACCGTGCTGTTGGGCGGTTTGATCATGATCCTGTTCGGGCTGCTGCGGCTCGGCAAACTGGTGCGGCTGGTGCCTTATCCGGTGATGCTGGGCTTCGTCAACGGCCTGGCGATTGTCATCGCGATGGCGCAATTGGAGCACTTCAAGGTGGGTGAGTCATGGCTCAGCGGTACGCCGCTGTACGTGATGCTCGGTCTGGTGGCGCTGACCATGGCGATTGTCTATCTGTTGCCGCGCCTGACTCGTGTTGCACCGCCTGCGCTGGTGGCGATCCTGAGCGTCGGGCTGGCGGTCTACCTGCTCGGCCTGCCGACCCGCACCCTGGGCGACATGGCGCACATTGCCGGTGGCCTGCCGGTATTCGCCATGCCGGACATTCCGTGGAGCCTGGACACCCTGCGCATCATCGCCCCGTACGCCATCCTGATGGCGCTGGTCGGTCTGCTCGAAACCCTGCTGACCCTGAACCTGACCGACGAGATCACCGAGACCCGCGGTTATCCGGATCGCGAGTGCGTAGCGCTGGGTGCTGCCAACGTGGTGTCCGGTGCCTTCGGCGGCATGGGCGGTTGCGCGATGATCGGCCAGACGGTGATCAACCTCAGTTCCGGCGGCCGCGGTCGTGTGTCGGGCGTGGTGGCGGGTTTGATGATCCTGATGTTCGTGCTGTTTCTGTCGCCGCTGATCGAGCGCATTCCATTGGCGGCGCTGGTCGGGGTGATGTTCGTGGTCGCTCAGCAGACGTTCGCCTGGGCCTCGTTGCGTGTGCTGCGCAAGGTGCCGGTCAATGACGTGTTGGCGATCATTGCCGTGACCGTGGTCACGGTGCTTACCGACCTGGCCACTGCGGTGCTGTTCGGCATCATCATCGCGGCGATCAACTTTGCCTGGCAGCAGGCCCGCGAGCTGTATGCAGACAGCCATGTAGAGGCCGACGGCAGCAAGGTCTACCACCTGCACGGCACGCTGTTCTTCGCCTCGACCACGCCGTTTCTCGACCAGTTCAACCCGGCCGATGACCCGGCACAGGTGACACTGGACTGCCGCCACCTGAGTTTCGTCGATTACTCGGCCATTGCTGCGCTCAAGACCTTGCGCGAGCGCTATGCCAAAGCGGGCAAGCATTTGCGCGTGGTGCACCTGTCCGAGCGCTGCAAGCGGCTGCTCAAGCGCGCCGGCGTGCAGCACGCATGAGCCGCGTTTAGGCCGTATGTCTTTTCTCTGATACCGAAGGTGTGTGCCTGATGGATGCCGTCTCCCCGCTGCAAGCCTACGAACGTGCCGTCCAGCGTGGTTTTCAGCCTGATCAGGCGCAGTTGCAGGCTGCCCGACAGTTGCAGGCGTGCTATCAGGCCCTGACCGATGCGCGGGGTCGGACACAGGGCGTCTATTTGTGGGGGCCGGTCGGGCGCGGCAAGACCTGGTTGATGGACCGCTTTTTCGAAAGCCTGAGCGTCCCGGCCCGGCGTCAGCATTTTCATCACTTCATGCGCTGGGTGCACAAGCGCATGTTCGAGCTGATGGGCACGCCTCAGCCGCTGACCGTGGTCGCCAAAGAGCTGGCGCGGGAAGTGCGGGTGATGTGTTTCGATGAGTTGTTCGTGACTGATATCGGCGACGCAGTGATTCTCGGCGGGCTGCTGCAGGTGATGTTCGAAGAAGGCGTAGTGCTGGTCTGTACGTCCAATCAGCCACCGGAAAAGTTGTACAGCCACGGCCACAATCGTGAGCGTTTCCTGCCTGCGGTCGCCGCAATCCTGAAATACATGAATGTGGTGGCGGTCGACGGCGGCGAGGATCATCGCCTGCACCCCGGACAGTTGCACCAGCGTTACTGGGTTGCGCAGGCCGGTCAGCCAAGTGCATTGAAGGCGATATTCGAAGCGCTGAGCGCTGGCCAGCCGGTTCACGACTCGCAGGTCATGCTTGGCTATCGCAGTATCAATGTGGTTCAGCATTCCGACACGGCCGTGTGGTGCCGCTATCGCGACCTGTGTGAGCAACCGCTGGCGGCGATGGATTTCATTGCGTTGTGTGATCGTTTCTCGGTGATTCTGCTTAGCGAAGTGCCGCCCCTCAGCGCCGCCCAGCGCGAGGCGAAGATTGCCCGTGGCACCGAGGATGGCGTGGAGCAGGTGACGGCAGGCGACCGCGAGCTGCCGCAGTTATCGCCCAACGACGACGGCGTGCGACGTTTCATTGCACTGGTGGATGAATGTTATGACCGGCGCATTCCGCTGTATGTCGAAGCGCCGGTGCCAATGGACGAACTGTACACTCAGGGTTATCTGTCGTTTGCCTTTCGGCGCACCCTGAGTCGGCTTCAGGAAATGCAACTGGAGCGTTTCACCGAGTCCTGAGCCTCAAGCTGCATCCCGACGGCGCTGGGCCAGCATGTGTTTGGCGCCTTCGATCATCAGCACCACGACGGCCAGCCAGATTGGCAGGTAAGTCAGCCATTCATCGCGGCCGATGCTCTCGCCCAGCAACAGGGCGACGCCTACCAGCAGCACCGGTTCGACATAACTGAGCAAGCCGAACAGGCTGAACGGCAGCAACCGGCTGGCAACGATGTAACTGACCAGTGCCGAGGCACTGATGACCCCGAGCACGGGAATCAGCAGGTACAGCAGCGGTGCCTGCTGGATGGCTTGCGGATGGCCGTTGGCGATAAACCACAGGCCGATGGGCAGCATCAGCAGCATGTCGAACCAGAGCCCACCGAGGTGGTCGGTCTTGAGCTTGCGTCGCAGCACGAAGTACAGCGGATAACCGCCCGCGACCAATAGCGTCTCCCACGAAAAGCTGCCCAGCCGCCATAGCTCATGGCCGACACCGATCATGGCAAATACCGCTGCGACCTTTTGCAGATACGAGAGGTGTTCGCCGTACACGATGCGGCCGGTGAGAATCATGCTCAGCGGCAGCAGGAAATAACCCAGCGACACCTCCAGGCTGCGCCCGTGCAGCGGTGCCCACATGAAGATCAGCAACTGTGCGCCCAGCAACAGCGAGGACAGCAGCAGCCCGGCTATCAGCAGCGGCTGCCGCCTGAGCCGACCCGCCAGTTCACGGACCCGCGTCCAGTCGCCGCTGACCCACATGAACAGCGTCGCGCAAGGCACGGTCAGCAGCATGCGCCAGCCGAATATCTCTTCACCGTCGAGGGGCGACATCAGCGAGGTATAGAAATACATGACCCCGAACAGCACGGAAGCCAGGATTGACAGCGCGACACCTTTGTACACAATGGCCTCTTTTGCGGATGCTCGGGCATGGGCTTGCGCACCGGTCTGGTGCGAACGGAGGCCAGTTTAGTGTGCAGGTGAGGAAAAAGCTCGGGTTTGCAGGCGCAATTTTGCTCAGGCAACGGGCACACCGTGGTATGTCCCGGCACCTGACAGGTCAGAGATGCATCAGCAGGATTATTTCAGCGTATTCCAGAGTGCATCGTCGTTGAAGTCGCGGATAACGCTTTTGGCTCCGGCCGCCCGAAGCTGAGCTTCGTCAAGCCCCGACAGCATGCCGAAGGTATGAATCCCGGCGGCGCTCGCCGATTGCACTCCCGCCAGCGAGTCCTCGAAAGCAAGCGCCTGGTCGGCCGTCACGCCCAGCAACTCCAGAGCTGTGAGGTAAGGCATGGGATGCGGTTTGCCGCGCTCCAGCTCGCCGCCGATCACAATGATTTCGAAGCGGTCGACAATGCCCAGCCCGGTCAGCATGGCCATGGCATTTTCGCGTGGAGCATTGGTGACCACCGCCGTGCGCAGGCCGCTTTGCCGAGCGTGGTCAAGGATACGCAGCACGCCCGCCACGGGAATCGTTTCACCCAGTTGAGCGCGAAACATTGCCTCTTTTTCCGCTGCCAGACCAGCGTATTGCGCCGCAGGAATATCGGGAAACAGACCGCCAAAAATCATGTCATCCGGAAAGCCCATGACATGGGCCTTGTAGTAGCCGATGTCCATCGAACGGTCCCAGCGGGCCAGCAACTGGTTATAGGCGTTCAAATGCAGTTCATCGGTATCGATAAGGGTTCCGTCCAGATCGAACAACAGCGCGCAAAGAGCCATTGGTTCTTACTCCTTTGAAGGTTCGGTAGGGTTGCCGACAGACCAGACGCCACGCAGGGCGGGTACCCACGGCAACATGAGAAGGGGGTAGACGATCAACAGGCTGAAGGCAGCTTCGACTCCGATTCGTTCGGACAGCAGCCCGAGCAGAAACGGTGCCAGCAGGAGCGCCACGCCGACCGCCTGTGACGCTTGCGTGCTGAGCGCGGAGCTTGCGTGGGGCGCAACGCGCATGGCGGATCCCAGGATCAGCGGAAAGAAGTTGCCCAGACAGGCACCGAGCACGAACGTGAGGATCGCGGTGCCGACCACCCCTTCGATCAACGACAGCACCAGCAGTGTAGCAATGGCGCTCAGTATCACCACGGTCAGCAATGTAAAGGGGGAAACCCGGCGTAGCGCATAGCTGCTGACCAACCGCCCGCAGACGGTGCCGGCAAAGTAAAGACTCATCAGCGTAGCGGCGACCGACGCGCTGGTCTGTACGTGGGTCTTGATGTATTCCGCGCCCCAGAACCCCACACCCCATTCCGCCGAGATGCCCAGAATCACCAGTGCCCACAGGCTGAGCCGAACCAGACGCTGTGGGCGCAGGCTATCGGCTATTGGCGACGACCCGGCCTGGCCGGGCATGGCCCGATGGATCGTCTGCGGTGCGCAAAACATGATCAATGCCCATGCGCTGATCAGCAGCGGAGCCATGCGCCACGACAGCCCGATAGCCGTCGCTGCGCCCACCAGCAGCGCGCCGCCCAGCACACAGAGGCCTGCTACGATGTGGGCTTCCACCAGTTTCGCGGCGGCCTGCTGGCCATAAAGTTTGCCGAGCATGGCCTGTCCGACAGCCATCACCAGACCTCCAGAAAACCCCATCAGTACGCTGCCGGGCAGGGTCATGGGTAAACCGCTGGCGATCGAAAACAGCCCGCTGGCCAGCACAATCGAACCGATGGCGATACGTCCGGTGCCGATGGGCAGTGCCCGGCTTTCCAGCCAGCGATACGGAATTCCGATCAGTACCAGCCCCAGCGCATAGGCGGCAAAATGCAGGCCGGTCCAGCGCAGATCAAGATCGAATTCGGCACGCAGAAACGGCATCAGCGGCCCGAGCATGCCTTGCTGAGCCCCGAACAGGCCGAACATCAGGTAAATCGACCAGGGCCGCCGCCCCGATCTTGCTGGCGCAGACGACGAGGGGGTGTGGGCCATGTCGGTCATAAGCCCGCCTTTGTGTCGAACAGTGAATGCCAGCGTGCACAACGGGCGACCTTGGCATGGCTGGCCTCGATTGCATTCAGCGCCTTGAGATCGGCGGTCGCCAGGGTCTCGATCGACACGCCGCCGACCACCACCTTGCCGTAGTGTCGGCTGATTGCAGCAGCGTCCGGCGAAAGCATCCAGCCAAGCGCCTGTACCGCCTGTTTCGCACGTTGCGAACCGGCGCGGCAGCCGAACACTTCGAACTCGTAACGACGTGCGTCATCGGGGACGCACCAGCGCAAGGAGCTGTGCTGCGCTGCTGCGCGAGTGGCCGCCGTGGAAACCGTAACGCCGACGTATGCTCGGCCTTCGGTCACAGCGTCTATCGGCGCTGTGGAAGACCCGCTGATTGAAGGTCGCAATTGTGCCACTTGAGCCAGCATGCCCCAGGCCCCCTCGCCATACGCTTCCAGCAACGCGCTCAGGTGCAGATAGCCTGCACCGGAGCGGCCCGGATCTGGCAGGGCAATGCGCTGCGCCCACTCTGGCGCGCAGAGCGCCTCCCAGGAGAGTGGGGGCGTGAGGCCGTGTGCGGCGAGCACTTCAGGATCAAAGCAAAAGGCCGGCACGAAGCCTGAAGGGCTGAACCAGCGCCGGTCAGCGGCAATCGCCTGTGCAGGCAAGGTCGAGCAGTCAAGCGCGTCAAGAATCAGCAGCTGTGAGTTCAGTGCGGGATCAAGCAAGGCGGTGGCCGCAGTTCCCAACAACAGGTCCCAGTCGCCCGCCGTGCCGTTGCTCACGCGGTCGATCAGCTCTGATGTGGACCAGCGAGAGAGGCGCACGGGCACCCCGATATGCTCGCTGATGCCTGCCACGAACTCGGCCAGTTCGGCATTTTCCATCGAGCTGATAGCGATAAGTTCATCCATGTCAGGCCTCAATCCAGCAGTCCATGCAGTTTGGCGTATTGCAGCAGCATGATGGTCTTGCCGTCGCAGATCGCTCCGGTGTCTATCATCGCCAGCGCTTCGTCCAGAGGCAATTCAAGAACCTCGATTTCTTCGCCTTCCGCCTCCAGGCCACCTCCGTCGCTCAGCTTGTTTTCGTCGAAATATTCACCGACAAAAAAATACAGACGCTCGGTCACCGACCCCGGGCTCATGAACGCCTCGAACACCTTGCGCACTTCCTGAATGCGATAACCGGTTTCTTCCTCGGTTTCCTTGCGGATACAGGTGTCTGGATCGTCACGATCCAGCAACCCTGCGCAGGTTTCGACCAGCATGCCATCGTGCTCGTTGACGAACGCGGGAAAGCGGAACTGCCGGGTCAGGACGACGGTCTGCTTCAGCTTGCTATAGAGCAGGATGGTTGCGCCGTTGCCCCGGTCGTAGGTTTCGCGGGTCAGTGTGCGCCACGTGCCGTCGCGCCCCTGAAAGTCATACGTGGTCTTGCGCAGTACGTACCAGTTGTCCGAGAGCACATCGACCTTTTTGATTCGTACCCGGTCCTGGGTGGTCAGCGCCTTGCTCATGCTTTCGCTCCCAGGTGAGTGGCGTAGGGAGCAACTGTCAGCAGGCGTGCGACCATTTCCGGATCACGGTGCTCGGGGGCGGTCATCACCGCCGTATCCAGTGCATGATCGCACCCGGATGAACAGGCCCCCTTATGTTCGCCCAAACGCGTGACGGCTTCGGTGACCAGACGACGGGTCAGTGCGAACGTATCAGCCATTCTCTGGGCAACCAGCGTCGCGTTGACCTCCTCATGGGATTCGTGCCAGCAGTCGAAGTCCGTGGGGATGGCAATCATTGCGTAGCAAAGCTCTGCTTCACGCGCCAGTTTGGCTTCCGGCATTGCGGTCATACCGATCACGGTGCCGCCCCATTGGCGATAGAGACTGGATTCGGCACGCGTCGAAAACTGCGGCCCTTCCATGACCACGTAGGTGCCGCCATTGAGAGCCTGTACATCAGCGGTTTCTGCAGCGCTGGCCAACACCGAGCGCATGCGCCCGCACACAGGGTCGCCAAACGGTACGTGGCCGACCAGGCCCGGGCCGAAAAACGTCTTGTCACGCTTGATCGTGCGATCAATGTATTGATCGATCAGCACGAAACTGCCTGGCGGTGCGTCGTGGCTCAGACTGCCCACGGCACTTACCGATAACAGCTGAGTGCAGCCGACACTGCGCAGCGCGGCGATATTGGCGCGCACGTTGATGAACGCTGGCGGGATGGTGTGCCCGACACCGTGGCGCTGTACGAAAGCCACTGGCACATCATTGAGGGTGCCCAGCGTGACGGGGGACGAGGGTTTGCCGAACGCCGTTTCGCACTCGACAAGCTGTATGTCTTTCAAACCGGGCAATTGCTGAAGGCCACTGCCGCCGATGATGCCGATACGTTGAGTCTGCTGGTGAGCCAAGGGGGTATTCATACGCTGCCTCTGGTCTTCAAGGTGGTTTCTGGATGTCCGGCAGTCACCAGACGCTCATACAGTTCGGAAAGCGCGGTGGGTGCGCTGCCGCGTCGCAGCAGCAGGCCTTCACTGGCGTTGTTGCTGTAGCGTGGTTCGTGAATTTTCAAGTGCCGGTCAATCGCTGGCAGGTAGTTCCAGCGCACGCCCGGGTACAGCGAGTGCGCCAGATGGTAGGCATCCGATGTTGGCGCGATGAACACGCGGATCAGCCATCCGCTAACACCGAAATAATCGGTGGGGCGGCCTGCCAGGTACTCAAGATCGCGGCGGTCTCTGGACGTCCCTTCGACAAACCAGCGGTGCTCGGTGAGCAGTGACACCCAGGCAAATACCGGGTATGAGGTCAGCAATGGCACCAGCCAGCCAAACAGCACGCCTTTCCAGCCGCCTGCCCAGTAGAGCAGGGCGGCAACCGTCATCAGGCACAGCACACGGACCGCTGTGGTCAGGTGCGAGTGATTCAGCAAACTGTTGCGCGCCATGGTGCTCAGATTGACCCAGGCACCCTGAGGCGTCAGCGGATAGAGCAACAATGAATGAAATTTTCCGGGGGATATTCCGGCCACGTAGCCACCTGCGTGTACCCGCGCGCGGTTGGGGTCAAGATGCGGATGATTGGGGTTGCGATGATGTTCCAGCGTGTGGGTCTGGTGTCGGCTGCGCATGTCGCGTTTGAATGCCGGGAACTGATAGAAGATGTTGCTCAGCCACCACTGCCATTGGTGATTAGGGCATAGCGCAAAATGCACGGCGTTATGACCGAACTCCTGCAGCGCCCGAAACCGTCCGCCGCTCCAGAGCACGACCAACAGCCATGTCAGCGGTGACGAGTAGAGCGATGCGAGCAGTACGGCGGCCACGATATCCAGCCATGTCCAGATGAACGGCAGCGGCGCAAGCCATTCATCCAGCGGTCGGTAGTAGTGCTCCTTGCGGTCGGGAAGCCTTGGTATCAGACGCAGCAATCGCAATATGCGCTGCGTGTCGCGGTAATAAAAAGCCACGGTCGCACGCAAAGCCAACGCAGTGGCGATCAGGGCAGCCAGAACAAGGTGCGATGTGCTCATGGTGCTCATGGTCAGGCACTCCCGGTCTTGGCGAGCAGGGCGTGACCGTGCGTGAAGCGCTCAAGCAGATCGCCCAGGCCACTGAACAGCGGGGCGCCGCTGAGCTGCAGGCGTTGGTAGTCCTGATGACCTGTCGAAACCAGAACCGGTGACCAGCCCACTGCCTGCGCGACGTCGAAATCATGCAGCGTATCGCCGACAAACAAGGTTCGTGAGGCGGGCGTGCCCAGTTTTTTTTGCAGCACTACGGCTTCGGCCGTTTTGCTGGTGGCCTGGTTATGGCTCAGACCGACGACATGCTCGAAACTGTCAAACAAACCCTTGGCTCGGAGGGTTTGTACCAGAACGTCGCAGTGCGATGCCGACAGGATCGAAACGCCGATCCCGAGCTGGCGCGCCGCATCGAGAAACTCGATCACGCCCGGTTGCAGCGGGCATTGAGCGACATTTGCGTCAAAGTGTTCGAGGTAGTGTTTGACGATGACAGAAAAGGGCACACGGTCCAGATCAAAGCCGAGCGACGCGTAGAAACCGGCAATCGGAAAATCGAACCTGGCCCGATATTGCTCGGCGGTTACAGGCGCGACACCAAAATGCTCGCCGCAGCGATTCACGGCGAAGACAGCAAGATCGATGTCGTCGATCAAAGTACCGTTCCAGTCGAACACCACATGCTCGATGCCGGAAAAATGCAGGATATCGTCAATCATTGTCGAGTATTCCGAGAAAGTAGGGCGTTAAGCGCAATGCGCGACACAATTGCCGGCGCATAAACCCGGGCGGGGTTGACCACCAGATTGGTCACTCCGATCTGTGTTTCCAGTGCACGGCGGTTGTCCGCCGAGAGCGAGCCCAGCCCGGCACCGTACCAGTGGTCGAAACGGGTGCGCCATGTGCGTTCCCCCGAGGTTTCCGGGAAACGAAAGTCTTCGGTCGTGGCCATGTTCCAGGCACCGTCGACGACACCGCACAGCAAGCCTTGCAACTGATGGCAACCGAGCGAGCGGTCCAGCAGCGCATCAAGGCGTTGATCGATGCAGTCGGCTTCAAGCGCGCCGATGGTCATGCCCTGGCTGTAAAGCGGATTCATGCTGCTCAAGGCATCACCCACGACCAGCAAACCCTCGGGCCAGCGCTCGAGACGGTCGTAATGAGTGCGGCGACTGCCGGGCATCCTGAAGGTAAAGACCTCGGACAGTGGCTCGGCCTCGCGGATGACATCATGGATGTCTGGCACAGGCAGGCCGGCCAGTGCCTGAAGGAACTCGTCCGGGTCCTTGCCGGGGAAGTTGCCGAACCAGCCACCGGTGGTGACCATCCAGCGATCGCCCTCGATCGGGCTGATGACCCCCATCGAACGCTGGGCTGGAGCGGTCGGCAGCACCAGTAGTACTTGCCATTGTTCAGCGAAGGCAGGCAGCCGTTTGTAGATGCGCGATGCGTAGCCCAACTCGGTCTTGACCACGCTGTTCTGCACAGTGCCAAAGCCTGCTTCTTTAAGCCAGGAAGGCATGTGCGTGCCCCGGCCACTGGCATCCACCAGCAGGTCGCAGGACAGGCTGCGCTCGCCCGAGCCGTCATCAATGATGACGCCGCTTACCTGACCTGGCTTTTCAACACCTGCAAACTCGATACGCGTTACCCGCGTACCCGAAAGAACAGTGACCTGCGGGACTGTCGTCAGGCAACGGCGCAACTGGTTGTCGATGAGCCTGCGGCTGCAGTAGTGAGCCTCGATACCGCTGCGATAGCGATTTTTCCAGCGGCCGCGCTGGTACCACTTCACATCATGTCCGAGGTCCGCTACCTGAGCGCCGTGTTGTTCAAGTGCGCTCAGCAGGCCCGGGAAGATCCGCTCCATGATCTGCTTGCCGCGCAACAGCAGCAGGTGCACATGATGCTCTTGAGGGAGGCTCTGACGCGGCCCCGTCTCGTCGTGAAAGTCGCCTTTCTCGACAACAGTGACACGCTCGAAACGGCGTGCCAGTACAGCAGCGGTCAGGCAGCCCGTGACACTGCCGCCAATCACTACCGCATGGCCCGAACGCAGGGCCGGTTCAACCGGGAGAGTAGTCATTGAGCACCTCGGCGATGTAATGCAGATCGTCGTCCAGCAGGTTCGGATGCAACGGCACCGTCGTCAACGAACGCAGCAACCTGGCAGCGTTGGGGCAATCGCGGTGATACTGGGTCAGCAGCGGCAGTTGATAAAGCGGCTGGTTGTCATATTTGCCGATGTCCGATTCGATGCCGTGGCGTTGCTGGTAGTGCACCAGTTGGCGACCGTCATGCCCCACCGATTGCAGTAGCAGGGAATAGGCATTGACCGCGCCGCCTTTGACGACAGGCAGCTCGCGAAACGCCGGGTTGTCGAGCATTGATAGAAGCTGTTCGCGGTTGCTCATGCGGCGTTCAAGATGCGAATAGAGCTGACGCGAGCGCGCCAGCCCCAGTGCTGCCTGCAGACCGCCCAGTTTCAGGTTGATGCCCAGCGATTCGCCCGTCAGGTTGCCGAAACGGGTATAGGCACGGATACGTCTGGCCCGGTCATCGTCATCGGTCATCACGAAACCGCCTTCGCCGGTCGAGATGAACTTGCAGTCATGGGTGCTGAAACAGCTGATATCGCCATGTCGCGCGAGCCACGTGCCGTCCAGCCGGGTCATGTGGGCGTGGGCCAGGTCTTGAATCAAGGTGATACCGGCTTGTTGCAGAAACGCCCAGGTGTCCTTCGAGCGGATCGGATACCCCCACATGGGCACTTCGATGACTGCGCAGGTACGCGGGCCGATACAGCGCTGCAGGTCTTCCGGGTCCAGACCGAAGCTGTCCGGCGCGACATCACAGAACACCGGCACAAGCCCCAGCGAGAGAATCGGCAGGACCGTACAGATCGGGCCTGTTGGCGCAACGATGACTTCATCGCCCGGCTTGAAGTCGACGCCGGCAAGCGCAGCGGTTACCGACGCCGCACCCGAAGAAACGGCGATCACATGCCTGATGCCATACAGCGCCGAAAGTGCTGCTTCGTATTCGTCGACCACCTGCGAAGTGCCTGTCAGGCCCGAATGCAGGGCGCGCTCCAGCTCATGCAGGTCATCGATCGAATGCATCGGCCCTTTCTGGGTAATGGTGCGCATCTGGGTAATGGTTCGCAGGTTCATTGCGCCACCTTGATTCCTACCAGGTCCCACAGCGCATCGTCTGCAAAAACCCGGTCGACCATTCGCCGGAAGTTGGGAAACATCTTCAGGTCTGCGGTTTCCTGCTGGCTGAAGAAGCGCGCATGCTCGACTTCCCTGTTATCCGGGCAGGCAAGCAGACTGGTCGCCGTGACATAAATCAGGTCCAGGTGATAGTGCGGGCCGCGTTTGTCATCGATGTATTCGCACAGCACTCTGTAAGGCTGATGCAGTACGGTGACATCGGTTTCGAAGTCGGCGAGCTCTTCATCGCGCTCGCCGAGCAGCTCGGCATGAATACCGGTTTCCTCGAAAATTTCCCTGAGCACTGCGACGTCCGGGGTTTCTCCCTGTTCGATGTGCCCGCCCGGGTAAAGCCAGACTCCGAGCTTGCGGTGATGCAGCAGCAGCATCTTCCGTTCCGGGTTCAAGACGAACCCGGACGCGGTGAAATGCCGATCCAGTTGTGAGCGATCGAGTGGTTCGGTCATTTATGCGGCACCATACTGGTTGATGCGATCAGCCATGTAGTCGAGTTCCGCCCGGGTAATGTCCGGATGCACCGGAATCGTCGTCATGCCAGCCAGCAGCGCTTCCGCATTCGGGCATTCGTTGCGGTACTGCGCGAGTGCCGGAAATTCATAGAGCGCCTTGCACCCGTAGCGCTTGATGTCGGACGGGATACCGGCCTCGTCGAGGTAGTCGATGAATGCACGGTTGTCGGCGAAGTGCAGCTCAAGGTTCAGGAAGTAATAGTTGGGCACACCGCCCTCGATGATCTTTTTCTCCCGGACTTTGCTGTGGTCGAGCCTGGCAAGAAAGTAGGCTGCGTTCTCTCGGCGTTGCTGGATCTGGCCCGTCAACGATGCCAGGCGGCTGCCACCCAGTGCCGCTGGCAGTGCCGCGAGTTTGTAGTTGAGGCCGAAATCCTTGCCATTGAGGTTGCCGAAACGACTGTAGTCGCGGCAGCGCTGCGCCAGTGCATCGTCGTCGGTGAGAATGAAGCCGCCTTCACCGGTTGCCAGTGGCTTGCGTTCATGGGTACTGAAGCAGGACAGGTCGCCGAACTGCGACAGCGGGCGGCCTTCCAGGGTAGTGCCGTGCGAATGAGCCAGGTCCAGAATGAGCTTGATACCCAGCTCGTGGGTCAAGGTGCGTAACTCGTCGACTTCGGTCGGATAGCCCCACATCGGAATATCGATGATGGCCTTGGTGCGTGGCGTTATCCGCGCTTTTATCGACACAGGATCGGCGCCAAAACCGTGGGCCCGGGTGTCGACAAAGATGGGGTTGGCCCCGGCCGCGATGATCGGGTAAATCGTGCACAGCGGGCAGCTTGGGGTCAGCAGAACGTCGTCGCCCGGACCGACACCGGACGCATAAATAGCCACGCTTAACGCTGCGCCGCCTGACGATACGGCAATGGCGTGTTGTGCTTCGAACCAGGCGGCGAGTTTGCTCTCGTACTCACCGACCACATCGCTGGTGCCCGACAGTGGGCGTTCCAGTGTCAGTTGCATGGTCAGCAGGTCATCGGCGTAAACCGGGCGATATTTATCCGAGACAGCAGGTCGAGCAGTTGCGCTATTGGAAAGACTGGACATTTTTGCAAGCTCCGAAAACAGGCATTGGATTGGCGTAGAGGGTCAGGCACTCAGAGCAAGGTCTGGTCGAGCCATGGCGTCTGCATTACAAATGCTCTCGATGACCTGGTAGGTCGGTCGCAGGCTTTCGAAGCTCGCTTCATAGGCGGTGTTGGTACGAACGGAATGGAAAAACTGTTCCAGCTCGCCGAAGTAGCCGCTGCGCTCATACCCGGAATCAAGAGGCCCCGGCTGCCATGCGCCTCTCCAGCGTTTGCCCGGACCGGTAGCGCTGGTGCCGTGTTCCGGCTCGTGCATGGTGATGTTCCACAGGTTATTGAGCTCGACCATCATCGAGTTCGAACTGACGATCTTCATGTCGAATTCGAAGTAGGGGAACATGGTGCCGCTGAGCAGGCTGACACTGGCGCCCGTGGTGAATTGCAGCTCCAGGCTGACCAGCAGTGAATCGCCATGACGCTGCACTCGGGATTCGATATCACGCAGCTCGCCGCCGCCGAACGTGACGCCCAGGTCGATCGTATGGATGGCCTGGGCGAGCAGGAAAGACCTCAATGTCGAATCGAGGCCCCAGAGTGGCGATGTGGGCTTGCTGGCGTAGTGGTTGAGCTGGATATGCACGATCTGGCCGAATTGCTCGGCACTGGTCATCTGGCGCAACTGGCGCATGGGCTTTGCAAATTTGAAGTTCATACCGACGCCGGTGATCACTTTCGCGCGGCGACTTGCATCGATCAGCTCTTCTAGCTCGGCAAGGGTGAAGCAGGGCGGCTTCTCGACAAAAACATGCACGCCTTTGGCCATCGCCTTGAACGCAAGATCGCGATGAGCCTGCGGCGGGCAGGCCATGACAACGGCATCGAGCCCGGCTTCTGCGAGCATGTCGTCGAAATTGTCCGTGATCATCACGTTCGATACGAAACGATTGATCTGCTCGGCTCGACTGCGATCACTGTCGCAGACCGCCACAATACGAATGTCCGGCATTTGCAAAAGCGTGGGCAGCAGATTTTCCTGCATCTGTGCGCCGAGACCAACGATGCCAACTTTGAGTCCAGTCATAATCATCTCCGTCTTGAAAAGTCAGATGTAGTTCATTGGAAAACAAGGGTGAGCGCGTACACGAATCCCGTGACGGATTACCCGCAGGGCAAACCGAATGAGTTCGATGTTCGTCTTGAGTCGGTAGAGCCGGGCAGTAATGCCCTAAGGTGTGGGGTCAGTCTGGTAGCGAAGGCTGCCATCGCTTGTTGCAGACAGGCCTGTGACGGGCGTCATCAGATCAGGGCCGTGGGGAGTCCGGGGTATTCTGGACAAACCACTGCGCTGGCTGCCTGTCAGGGTATGGACATGAAAATCGAGGGGGTTCAAGAAACCGGAACGCCGGGAGCTTTTTTTGTTCTGACTGATTCCAGGGAGGATCAGTACACGTGTGCAGTGCTCATGCGGGGCAGCGAGCGGGGAGTGACAGCTTTCGTTCGGGCAAGTATTCATCTATTGAATCCTCCTTGAACATCCGATTCTTCCATGGCCGCTGAGTGATCCTGCGGGGAACATCTCAACAGTTAGTTGCACTAACCTAGTGCGGAAATGAATCTACCCCAGCCATTTGTGCATAGCAACCAACAGGAATAGACCGAAAGTGCATAAGGAAAGGTTATGCAGATTATGCTTTGGTATTAAGTTTTATGAAACATTTAGCAATGCTTTTGATATTAAACGACTTTTCCAGATTCTTTTTTTCAAATGCTGGCTTTATGCCTTCTTTGGTTAATGGAATTATTCATGTTCAAAAGCGTTTCGGAACCTGCTGGAGGCGAGCGCCTGACATATGTTTGTTTAACTAATCAGTTTTTGAAATGCCGGGTTGTCGACTCGGTGCAATCCGATTCCAAAAAGGAGCATGCATGACCTCTTTCAGCACCGCAGCCCAGGATGCCAAGGCTCGGGCGGAACAATCCTCAACGCGTATAGCGTTTTTCATTGCCGGTTTCAGTGTGGCGTCCTGGGCGCCACTGGTGCCTTACGTCAAACAGCGGATGGGCCTTGATGAGGGCACGCTCGGGCTTTTGTTGCTGTGCCTCGGCGTAGGCTCGATTCTCTCGATGCCATTGGCCGGTGCGCTGGCTGCGCGGTTTGGCTGCCGGCGGTTGCTGGTCTGCTCGACGGTATTGATCTGTCTGTGTCTACCGCTATTGGCGACGATATCCAGTCTGCCGCTACTCATCGCCACGCTGTTTCTGTTTGGCGCGAGCATGGGGGGGGTGGATTGCACGGCCAACGTTCAGGCTGTGATTGTCGAGCGTGCCAGCGGCAAGACCATGATGTCGGGGTTCCATGGCCTGTTCAGCCTTGGCGGTATCGTCGGCGCTGCCGGCGTAGCCGGTCTGCTCAGCTTGGGTATTTCACCTTTCCAGTCGATGCTCGTCGTGGTGATGCTGACCTTGATGGCGCTGGCCAAGGCCGCTCCGAACCTGTTGCCTTACGGCAGCCCGTCCGACGGACCTGCCTTTGCGATCCCGCGTGGCGTGGTGCTGTTCATCGGTCTGCTGTGCTTCACCGTCTTCCTGGCCGAAGGTGCAATGCTGGACTGGAGCGCGGTGTTCCTGACGTCATTGCGCGGCGTCGAAGCGTCCTATGCCGGGCTTGGCTACGCAGTCTTTGCTGTGACCATGACGCTGGGGCGGCTGTCTGGCGACGCCATTGTGCGGCGGGTCGGCTCCAACCGGGTCATCATTCTGGGCGGCTTGTGTGCTGCGGGCGGCCTGGCGGTTGCCACGCTGATTCCGGTCTGGCAGGCGGCGTTGCTGGGTTACGCATTGGTGGGGGCAGGGTGCTCGAACATCGTGCCGGTCTGCTACAGCGCGGTCGGTCGGCAGAAGACCATGCCGGAAAGCGTGGCGATCCCGGCGATCACCACGGTCGGTTACGCCGGGATTCTGATTGGTCCTGCGGCAATCGGTTTCATCGCCCATGTCAGCAGCCTTGAGCTGGCGTTCATGATCGTTGCCGTGATGTTGCTGGGCGTGGCAATAGGCGGCAGCAAACTCAGGACCTGATTCTGACTACAACGTGCGCGCCATCCCCGACACCCGGATCGAACTCCCGGGCTGCTCGGGGATTTCCGCGCGCAGTCGTGACGGGCTGCCCATGTCCTCGCCCTGAATGATGTCTATCAGGCCACCGTGCGGCCAGCCTATATCGCGCAGATAAGCCCCCAGGGCAGCCGTGGCCGCACCGGTAGCCGGGTCTTCATAGACGCCACCGAAGGCAAACGGGTTACGAGTGTGGAACAGCTGTTCGGTTTCGGCCCATACCAGCAAAATAGTCGCCCAGCCTTCGCGTACCATCAGCTCCCGACCGGCCTGCTGGTCATAGTGCATGGCCTTGAGCTGCGCCCGGCTGCTTAGCGCCAGCACCAGGTGCCCGGCACCGCCGTTGATGTGCGCTGGCTTGATGCGTTCATCCAGATCGCTGTGCGTATAGCCGAATAGCGCCAGGGCTTCTTCCAGCAACTGCGCGCTGATCGGCTTGCTGAAGGTCGGTGGCGATTGCAGTGCTGCTGAAGTCAGAGAGCCTTGCGCATGGCCCTCGACAGTGATCTGCGCCTGATTGAGTATCAGGTTGAACACGCCGTCGCCTTGCCGTGCCGCCAGCGCTGCGCCCAAAGCAATGGTCGCGTGTCCGCAGAACGGGACCTCTGCCATCGGCGAGAAATAACGCACCCGCCAGCAACCTTCCATGGGAGCGGCAAACACGGTTTCGGAAAATCCGACCTCGGCGGCAAGCTGCTGCATGACGACGTCATCGGGCAACGCATCGCCAATCCATACGCCTGCCGGGTTTCCACCGCGATCGCCATCGCTGAATGCCGCCAGTTTGAGTATTTCAGTTGTCATTGAAGGGTGTCCTTGCCGTGGTCAGTGGGCGACAGTGTGCAATGGGGCTGATTTGATAATCCAGTGAGAAGAACTGATGCAGTGCATCTATATGGCTGATGCCTGAGCGCCCGCGCAGACGTCTTCTCTCAAAGCACCTCACACCTTGCCATACGCCGCTGCACTACACGTTCACGCAATGCGTCATAGGCCCAGTTGAACAGCATGGTGTAAGGCAGAAACATCAGCAGCAGGCCGATATCCAGCCAGAATGCTTCCATCAGGCTGATCGTCAGCCACCATGCGGCCAGTGGCACGACGGCCAGAATCAGTCCGGCTTCGAAACCTGTTGCGTGCAGCACGCGAGTGGTCAGGGTCATGGCAAACCCGTACCTGTTGCGCAGTCTGTCGAACAGGGCGTTGTAGAGCATGTTCCAGAGCATGGCGATGGTGGAGATCATCACTGTCATGGCCCCCATCATTGCCAGCGAATGGTTCATGAGCCAGGCCAGCAGCGGCGCAACAAGAATCACGCCGCCGATCTCGAACAGGCTGGCGTGCAGCGCCCTTTCACGCAGGGTTTTGGACGCTACGGATGCGTGCTGGCTGGCGTGTTTTGAGCTGTTGCTCATGATAAGACTGTCCTTTGTGCTCGTGGGTGGCAGCATTATTATCGGTGTTTGCGTTAACCTGAAAATCAATACCATCGGTAAAGCCGATAAGAGAGTGTCATGAGTTATTCGCCGGAAGCCCTGGAAGCCTTCGCCCAGATTGCCGCGCTGGGTTCGTTCAGTGCGGCTGCACGCCGTCTGGGCAAGAGTCAGTCGACGATCAGTGAAGCAATCGCCCGCCTGGAGATCGATCTTGGGCTGGAGCTGTTCGATCGCTCTTCCAGGCAGCCGGTTCTGACCGAGGCCGGAAGGGTCATGCTCGGCCGTGTCGATGACCTGTTGTGCGCCTCGGACCGACTGCGCCGGGCCGCTGCACGGCTTGCGGCAGGCGTCGAGCCAAGGCTGACGCTGGTGCTGTCGGACGCCAACCAGTTCGCCGATTTCGAGCGGCTGATGACCGAGCTGGATCAGCGCTTTCCAGAGCTGGAGATGGAATGCGTATTCGCCGAGCACGGCGATGCCATCAGCCTGGTGCAGTCGGGCAGGGCATCATTGGGGCTGCTGTCGGCGCAAGCCAGCTACCCACCGGAGATCGGTCACGCGACCATCGACGAAAGTGCCGATTTCGGGCTGTTCGTCTCGCATAAACATCCACTCGCCGCGCTGGAACGGGTCGATTATCAGCAACTGGCGGGTTACCGTGCATTGCGCCTCAACACGCTGGTCGAGCACAGTATCCCCACCGACGACCTGCCCACCAGCGGCCATCGTCATTGGTCAGCGCCCAATTACCTGCTGTTGATGGACATGGCTGCCTTCGGTTTTGGCTGGTCGGCGTTGCCGCGCTGGCTGGTGTCGCGCTATTCGGGCGGGCTGCTCAAAGAGCTGAAGGTCTCGGGCTGGCCGCGTCGCTCGGCGGTCGATGTCATCTGGTCATTCCAGCGCAGCCTGGGGCCAGCAGGTGCATGGCTGCTGGAGTCGCTTGTGCCGTTTGCCGGAGAGTAAACGGATCGGCTCTCATAACCGGCAGTCGGCAGTCGCGGGGCTTGCTGATTTCCAGCTATAAAGCACAGACTTTCAACACTGTCGGGCAGGGTAACGCATGACATTCGACTGGCACTCCGATCCTGTTACACGTGATACCCCGGTGGACGACCGCTACCGAAATACGCAGAACGTGAGGCGCTTCGTGACCGCACAATGCGGGCCGTCGTTCAGGTTCGACCGGCCATTCATGGCGTGGATCACTAATGGCGAGCCCAAAAACATGGGCCAGGTCGTGGATGAATGGTTGCGTCTGCGAACAGCAGGATCGGAATGAGCTGACGTTGTACTGTTGGAGGGCTACCCGTCCGGGCTCGCTCTGGCTAACGGTTACGCTGTATCGAGAAGCACATCCCGCTCTGATTTTTCGAAAATCATCGATTTTCGAGTGCAAAATGCCATTATTTTTGCAACCGGGCGTTTTTTCTCGTAGCGTGCTCGTGCCGCCCTGCCTGAAGGGAACGCGGCGTAACCAACACCGCAGGTGCCTCCGCCGTGACCCCGACAGATCTACAACATCTCCAGAGCCGATTATCGGCTCTGGAGCAGGAAAACGCCTCGCTTAAAGAGCGCCTGAGCGTCAGTGGTCAGGAGGCCGAAAATGCTCTGGCGCACTCTCAGGAGCGTTATCGTTTTCTGTTCAACGCGATGGATGAAGGCTTTTGCATCATCGAGTTCTTTGACGGCCCGCACGGCCCGTTGAGCGATTACATTCATATTGAAGCCAACCCGGCTTACGAGTATCACGCCGGCATTCCCAATGTGGTTGGCAAGAAGCTGCGCGAGATGGTTCGCGAAGAGGCGGATGGCTGGGTCGAGTTCTACGGCAAGGTATTGCGCACCGGTGAGCCGGTCCGCTTCGAGCGCGAGCTGGTGGCGACCGGACGCTACCTGGCACTGACCGCGTTCCGCATCGAGCCGGCCAGCCGCAAGCAGGTAGCGGTGTTGTTTCAAGACATCACCGAACGCAAGCGCGCAGAGCTGGCGTTACAGCAGATGAATGAAACGCTGGAGGCTCGTATTGTCGAGGCCGTCGCCGAGCGCAATGTGCTCGCCGATGTCGTCAATGGCACCAATGCATTCATCCATGTCATCGACGCCAATTACCGCTGGATGGCCATCAATGGCTCAGCGCTACGCGAGTTCGAGCGTCTTTTTGGCGTCCGTCCTCAGGTAGGCGACAATATGCTCGACCTGCTGGACGATTGTCCGCAGAGCAAAGCGGGCCTTAAACAGCGCTGGACGCGGGCGTTGGCAGGCGAGGAGTTTGCCGAAAGCGTCAGCTTCAGCGATTCGAAGGATCCGGCCAGCCACTTCGAAATGCGCTACAGCACGCTGCGCGATGCACAAGGCCAGGCCATTGGCGCGTATCTGTTTGCCTACGACGTCAGCGAACGGTTGCGCGAGCAGGAACGCCTGGCTCAGGCTGAGGACGCCTTGCGTCAGTCGCAGAAGATGGAAGCGGTTGGTCAGTTGACTGGCGGTATCGCCCACGATTTCAACAACCTGCTGACCGGTATCACCGGCTCGCTGGAACTGCTCAAGACGCGCATGAGCCAGGGCCGTTTCACTGAAATAGATCGCTATATAGGGGCTGCGCAGGATGCATCCAAGCGTGCTGCTTCGCTGACTCACCGCCTGCTGGCGTTTTCACGTCGACAGACGCTGGACCCCAAGCCGGTCGATATCAACCGGCTGGTGATCGGGATGGAAGAGCTGATTCGACGTACGGTCGGACCTCACATCACGCTGGAAGTCGTGACCTCGGTCGGGTTGTGGTCGACGTTCATTGACGCGCCGCAACTGGAAAACGCGCTGTTGAACCTGTGTATCAATGCCAGGGATGCCATGCCGCGAGGCGGGCGAATCACCATCGAAACCGCCAACCGGTGGATTGACGAGCGCGGCTCCCAGAGCCGGGAGCTGACACCGGGGCAATACCTGTCGCTGTGTGTCAGTGACACCGGTACCGGCATGTCGCCTGAGGTTATCAACCGCGCGTTCGACCCGTTTTTCACCACCAAGCCACTCGGGCAGGGCACGGGTCTGGGATTGTCGATGGTGTACGGTTTTGTGCGCCAGTCCGGTGGGCAGGTGCGTATCTACTCTGAACCTGAGCAGGGCACGACCATGTGCCTGTACCTGCCGCGTTATTACCTTGGGGTCCCGGAAGAAGTCGAGGCTGTCGAGACTTGCGAATCGGCGCCTGCGCAGACCGAGCGTACGGTGATGATTGTCGACGATGAGCCGACCATCCGCATGCTGGTGGCCGAAGTGCTGGAGGATCAGGGGTATATCCCGATCGAGGCGGGCGAGGGCGCGTCTGCGCTGAAGATGCTGGAGTCCGATATGCGTATCGACCTGCTGGTGACCGACGTCGGGTTGCCTGGCGGCATGAACGGTCGGCAACTGGCGGATGCTGCGCGCATCATTCGACCAGACCTTAAAGTGCTGTTCATCACCGGCTATGCTGAGAACGCCATCATTGGTAACGGCCATCTGGATCCGGGGATGTGGGTGCTCACCAAGCCGTTCACCATGGACGCGTTCGCCAGCCGCATCTACGAAATGATCGAACGCAAGGATTGAGTCCAAAAAACGTCAGCGGGCAGGCAGCGTCTGGAATTCGCCTTTCGACAGGCCCTGCACGTCGTTGCCCATGCTGTCACGGAGGGTCAGGTCGGCGCCTTGGTCGGTCAACGCCTTGAGCACTTCAGTGCGTTTGAACAGCGCCGCGTACATGGCCGCCGTCTGCCCGGCATTGTTGGTCAGGTTTGGGCCGCAATCGGCCTGAACCAGGCGCTTGGCGATGCTCAGTTCACCCTTGAAAATCGCTCCCATCAGTGCGGTGTTGCCGCGATTGTCCTTGGCGCAAGGGTCCGCACCGGCATTGATCAGGCGTTCCACCGAGTCTTCATGGCCGTGATAGGCCGCCAGAATAAGGCCGGTATAACCTTGTTCGTCACGCACGTTGAGGTCGTAATGGGCTTCGATGAAGGTGTCCAGCATCGGGTTGTTGCCTTCACGGGACGCGTCGAAAAACAGCGTGCGCAGCTGGCTGGCGGTCTGTTCAGCGGTCAGTTCGGGGGCGGCTGCCGGGGCAGGTGGTGTTGCGTTTGCGGCTGCAGCAAACAGCAGCAAGGCATAGATCAGATTTTTCACAGGCGTTCTCCTGGCTGGAACCGCCCCGGCGTCGGAAACGCCAGGGCGGGACATCAGATCATCAGTCTTTGAGGCTTGCAGCCAGCGACTTGACCTTGCTCAGATCGCCCTTGGCGACTTCGGTTACCCGAGTGCCATAGTCCGGATCTGCCTTGTACAGGAACGACAGCATGATGTTCTTGCTTTCGGTGTCGGTGTCAGCCAGCGATTCACCAAAGCTCTGTACCAGGTCGGTCTTCTCTTTAGGGCTGTAGGAGCGATACAGATCACCCGCCTGCTTGAAGTTCTGCTCACGCGTAATCTTCGCCTGCTGGGTGGTGCCGCTGATCGGCAGTTCGCTGTAGCGCGCTTTTTCGTCGGCTGGACGCGGCTCCAGACGGCTCGGCTCATAGTTGACGCCGCTGGTGGTGTGACCGGTATTCAGAGCACCGTCCTGATTACCGTTGTTCACCGCAACCTTGGGCTGGTTGACCGGCAGGCTCAGACCATTCGCGCCCAGGCGATACATCTGGGTGTCGGCGTAGGAGAACACACGGCCTTGCAGCAGACGATCCTCGGAAGGCTCGATACCAGGAACCAGGTTAGCCGGGGCCATGGCGACCTGTTCGGTTTCCTGGAAGAAGTTGTCGACGTTCTTGTTCAAGACCATCTGACCGATTTTCTTCTCAGGGACGTCAGGCCAGATCTTGGTGGCGTCCAGTGGGTCGAAGTCGAATTTCGACAGCTCTTCAGGCTTCAGGACCTGAACGTACAAGTCCCATTTCGGGAAGTCGCCTTTTTTGATGGCACCGACCAGATCGTTGGTCAGATGGCTGTAGTCCTTGGACTGGACCTGAGCGACTTCTTTCGGATCGAGGTTCTTGATGCCTTGCAGGCTTTTCCAGTGGAACTTGACGTAGTGCACTTCGCCTTTGGCATTCACCAGTTTGTAGGCGTGTACGCCGTTGCCGTCCATGAAGCGATAGCCTGCAGGCGTACCCTCATTTGAGTACAGCAGGGTCAGCGTACGTGTGGCTTCCGGAACATGCGAGAAGAAGTCAAAGCGACGCGAATCGTTGTCCAGGTTGGTACGCGGGTCAGGTTTGAAGGCGTGGACCATGTCCGGGAACTTGATGGCGTCACGGATGAAGAAGGTCGGAAAGTTGTTGCCTACCAGGTCCCAGTTACCGTCTGCCGTGTAGAACTTGGTGGCGAAGCCGTGTGGGTCGCGCAGGGTTTCAGGCGAGTGGTTGCCATGGACAACGGAGGAAAAGCGCACGAAGACCGGGGTTTTTTCGCCCGATTTGAACACCGTGGCCTTGCTCAGATCGCTGATATCGGCCGATGCGGTGAACTCGCCTTTGACGCCCGTGCCGCGGGCATGGACCACGCGCTCCGGGATACGCTCGCGATCAAAGCGCTGCAGCTTTTGCAACAGCTGCACATCTTGCAGCAGGACAGGCCCTTGGGCGCCTGCAGTCTGAGAGTTCTGATTGTCGCCGACGACGGCACCATTGTCGCGAGTCAGGGTGTCTGCTGCATAGGCGGTCGGAACCGTAACGAGACCGACTGCAGTCAAACACACCATGTGTCTGGACCAGTTTAATAACGGCATTTTGAATCCCTCATATTTTTAGTAGGCCGGTTAATCTTAGGCGCGTGAGGGCAGGGCGGTGATTATAAAAATATATCGGGGTGATTAAGATAAATACTGAGAGGGGAGAGGAACCGAGTAAAAAACTTTCACAATTAGTTGAATAATTTCCTTGGCTATGAGGAAGACGGGCTACAGGTGAATGTATAAAAAATCATGGTTTAGTTATGTATATAAATGAAAATAAAGGAATTTTTATTAAATGTTGGTATTAATAAAAGGCACGTTTAATCACGCCATCCAGGGTTAATAGTAATCATTATCATTTTGAAGGCTCGTCATTAATACAGTGCTTGCGTCCCATTGTGGAACGATCGTGCAACTAAATAATGTGACATTCAAGATTGCTGGCTTTTTGATATTGTCTTCTGAGGTCGTCGTATAAGTTACAACTAAGTTATCCTGCGGCAAAGTGACATTATCGGTTTTGAAAGCGTTGACGCGCTATCATGTGGCCACACCTTGTGCAGCCACACCTCGTTCAATGGAGCCCCTCGTCTCATGCCCACCATCATGTTGCTACAAACCCCGCCACCGGAGTTCATCCGTAGCCAGATCCAGCAGATGGTCGTGGACTACGTGACCGACATCAGCATGGTAGCCATTGCGCCGAGCAATCCGCTGTACAACCTTTATCAGTATGGCGTGGGGTATGAGGTGCATCTTTACCTGAATGCCATGGACGGCTCGCAAAACCTGGCGGTCGAACTGATCGTCGCGCTGGACGATGAGGACCCGGAAACCGTATTGGGGTTTTTACTGTACCTGCCTGTGCAGGATGATCCACAGGCTTGTGCCGTGGCCTATATGGCGGTGCGCGAAAGCCATCGTCGCCAGGGCATTGCACGCTCGATGCTGAATAAGATGGTCGGTCGCTACCCGCACGCAGAACTGTATTGCGTAGTGGGCAAGGTGGCGTATTTCGAGGCGCTGGGCTTCCAGGTCCTGGGCGCGCGCGGCCCGCAGGTCATCATGAATACCCTGGATCACGGAACGGACGGCCTGCTTGCGGTCATGGACATCGCTCCGGTCTACAGCTCGGTGGAGGTGCGTCAGATTCATGCGTACCTGCTCAAACAGCACGGCAAGAGAGCGATGGTCGATGCAGAGAAGCAGCGTGACCGTCATCTCGACCGTATGACCCGGGATGCCAGGGCGTTCGCCGAGCAGCGTCTTGAAAACCCTGGCGTGCCGGAAGGTGTTGCGCAAGCGTCAAGGCTGCACTGACAGCCAGCGTGTCGCGCAGGCAGACCTGTATTGATAGACGGAAGTAGTTGCACAAGCGCTATCTATCAAAAAGTGGGGAGTGCGTTGGAACGATCCAAATGGAGTGAAGTCATTATGACATCACGACTATTTGGTCACTCTCAGGCACGGATGTCGCCCCTCATTCAGCAACAGGTGAGCCCCATGAATTTCCTGCGTCAGTCCAAGTTTTCGACCAAGCTTCTTTCGGCATTCATTTTCTGTGCTCTGATCACACTGGCCGTTGGTGGCCTGGGCATGGTCGGGGTTACCCGCTTGGGCAACGCGCTTGAGCTTACTTTTTCCAACAACCTTGTTTCTGTCAGCAACACCAATGAAACGCTGACCAGCCTCACCGCACACAACCGTGGACTGTACCGTTTGCTGGATGCGCAGGATGGCGGTGTCCCTGAAGCCGACAGGGAACGTGTTCGTCAGGCGTTGAGCGAAGATCTGGCTCGCGCGCAGAAAGTGTTTGCGACTTACCGTGCCACGCCTCTGGAAGATGACGAGCGTGCCGCCGGTGACCAGTTTGAGCTGATGATGCCCGGCTACGTTGCCGGAGCCCAGCAGGTCGTCGACCTGATAAGGGCCGGTGATAACGACGCTGCCCGCACCCGACTGAACACACTGTCCTCGGAAGGCTTTACCAAGGTGCGTAGCTATTTGCGTACCATGATTGATTCCAACAACCGTCAGATCAAAGAGGGTGCTGCGGCCGCTGCCAGTCTGCGGAACTCTTCGGTGATGATGCTGGAAATCGGCGTGGCCATCGCCTTCCTGGTAGCAATCATGCTTGGACTGTTGATCACCCGCATGATTACCCGGCCGTTGGCGGTCGCGGTGGCAAGTGCTCAGCGCATTGCCGGTGGCGACCTGACCCAGCCGATTGTTTCTGACCGTGGTGATGAGGCCGGGCAACTGCTGGACGCGCTGTCCGACATGCAGACCGGTCTGAAAAATACCATTCAACAAATTGCCAGTGCTTCGGACCAGTTAGCCTCTGCTGCCGAAGAATTGAGTGCGGTTACCGATGAAAGCACCCGCGGACTGACTCGCCAGAACGACGAAATCCAGCAGGCTGCGACTGCTGTGAATCAGATGACTGCTGCGGTTGAAGAAGTGGCGCGTAATGCCGTGTCGACGTCCGAAGCGTCGAAGGCTGCAACCGATGATGCAGTCGATGGTCGTGGTCAGGTGGATCACACGGTCAAGGGCATCACCACCATGGTGCACGAGATTACCGAGTCCACTGGCGCTGTATCAGAACTGGCCGGGCACGTGCGGGAAATCAGCAAGGTGCTGGATGTTATTCGCAGTATTGCCGAACAGACCAACCTGCTGGCCTTGAATGCCGCCATCGAAGCCGCGCGTGCCGGCGAACAGGGTCGTGGTTTTGCGGTGGTGGCTGATGAGGTTCGTGCCCTGGCGCACCGTACCCAGGCCTCGACAGTGGAAATCGAAGGCATGATCAGCACCGTGCAGTCCGGGGCCGATGGCGCTGTTGCGGCGATGGGCAAGAGCCTGTCACTGGCCACCGATACTCAGGAGCTGGCGCTGCGTGCCGGTGCCGCGCTGGAAAAAATCACCCTGGGTGTGGCGACCATCAACGAGCGCAACCTGGTCATTGCCTCCGCTTCCGAAGAGCAGGCCCAGGTCGCCCGCGAGGTGGACCGCAACCTGATCAACATTCAGGACCTTTCGACCCAGAGCGCCGCAGGTGCCAACCAGACCAGCGCTTCGAGCCAGGAACTGTCGCGACTGGCCACCTCGTTCAATTCGCTGGTCGCCAACTTCAAGCTTTGAGTTGTTTCAACACGGTACTGTCTGGCGCACGTCTTTGCCTTTTCGGTGGCTAAATTCCGCACTGGCATGAAAAAGGCGTTGCGCCCGACCGGGTCATTTCGCGCATCATAGGCGGACTCAGCCCGAGAGAGACTTTTCATGCCTGTCATTTTCAACACCCTGCGCCTGTCGCTCCCGAGAGTATGGTTATCATTTATGGCGCTGCTGTGCTCTGGAATCTTTTCCAGTGCTGCGCTGGCCAGCGATGAAACGCAACTGGTCGAATCCATCAACGCCTATCGCGGTCAGGCACAACGCTGTGGCGAGCAGGTATCCATGGAACTGCCGCCACTGACCAGCGATGCACGTCTGGTGCTGCCCGCCAGTGGCAATCTGGATCTGCAACAGGCGCTGACGCGTGCCTCCTATCCAATGGTTACCGTGCAAGCGATCAGTCTGTCCGGCCCCAATGACGCTGACTCGGCACTTAAAGCGGTGCTGGAGAGTTTTTGCCGGGTAGTGCTGGACCCGCAATTCGTCGACATCGGGGTTAGCCGGCAAGGGCGAGACTGGCGCATTGTCCTGGCACGCTCGCTGGTGGCTTCGCGTCTTGGCGATTGGCAGGCAGAAGGGCAAAAGATTCTGGAAATGGTCAATAACGCCCGTACCCAGGCGCGACAGTGCGGTACGCAATCCTTCGCTGCTACCACGCCACTGGTCTGGAACCTCGTTCTGGGCACTGCCGCACAACGTCATTCGCAGGCAATGGCCAATCAGAACTTCTTTGACCACAAGGATCGCGACGGCCGCACGCCTGGGGATCGGGCCGAGCTTGCTGGCTATATAGGCCAGCAGGTCGGTGAGAACATTGCCGCAGGCCAGGACAGTGCGCGCAAGGTAGTGGACGGCTGGCTGTTGAGCCCGGGCCACTGCGCCAACCTGATGAGCCCTGATTTCCGCGAGCTGGGAGCAGCCTACGCGATGGACCCGAAAAGTGACGCAGGGATTTACTGGACGGCTATGTTCGGCACGCAGCAGTAGCGCCTGCCGCGCCTTGAACCGATGCGTTAAAAGCGGAATGCCTGACGGCCGATGAGCAGCCATTGGCCATTCTGCTTTTGCCAGATCTGGAAGTTCTCGATTTCGGTCGGCACAACCTTGCCGCTGTTCACTGCCTGTGCCGAGAAATGATTGCGCACCAGAGCGGTGTCGCCGGAAAGGATGATTTTCTGATTGAGCATCTTCAGGTCGTTAAAGGCGCTCTTGCCGGTTTCGATGTCTGCGATGAACGCTTTCTTGTCCTGAATGTTGCCGCTGGAGTGTCCATACGTGAGGTTGTCGGCGGTCAGCGCATTGAGTTGCTTTATGTCCTTGTGCCACATGGCTTGCGTGAGCTTGTCTACCGCCTCGGCAACATCAGTCTCGTCTGAAGTTGCCGCTGCGGCGTAACCGGTAAACAGGCACAGAAACGCCATTAGCAGTGTCAGCTTTTTCATGTTCATCCCTTTTCTTGTCATTATTGAATGTGAGCGAAGCCCGCGCAGATGACTAATTCATCTGTCGTCGTACAACTTAGATCAGGGCAGGCCATTCGACAAGGGGAGATGCCGGGAAGCGCGCTTCCCGGCGATAGCGCTTAAACGCGGAACTGTTTGGTGAGACGGTTCAGGCCTGACGCCAGCGTCGACAACTCGGCAGTGGCGATGGCGGTCTGATTGGAACCCTCGGAGGTCTGACTGGACAGGTCACGAATGCTGACCAGGCTCCTGTCGACCTCACGAGCGACCTGGGCCTGCTCTTCGGCAGCGGTAGCGATCATCAGATTGCGTTCGTTGATCTGGCTGATGGATTCGGTAATTTCGAGCAGCGCCTTGCCGGCACCATTGGCCATCTCCAGAGTCTTGTGTGCCTGAACGCTGGTCTGCTCCATGGATGTAACAGCGTTACCGGTGCCGGTCTGGATCGAGCCGACCATCTGTTCGATTTCGCGGGTCGATTGCTGGGTACGGTGCGCCAATGCCCGTACCTCGTCCGCGACCACGGCAAAACCTCGCCCGGCTTCGCCTGCACGGGCTGCCTCAATCGCAGCGTTGAGTGCCAGCAGGTTGGTTTGTTCGGCGATGGCGCGGATCACATCCAGCACCTTGCTGATGTCCGTTGCCATGACCGCCAGGCCCTGCACCTCGGTTGAGGTGATCTGCACTTTGGAGACCATCAGGTTGATCGCCGTGACCGTCTCATCGACCTGCGCACGTCCGGCCATGGCTGCGGTGCTCGATTGAGACGTCACCTCCGATGCCGATGCGGCGTTGCTGGCGACTTCCTCTACCGCCGCGCTCATCTGGTTGACGGCCGTAGCTGCCATCTCGATCTCGTTGCTCTGGCGCTGAATGGTGCGCGACGCATCTTCGGTGACAGCGTGCATTTCTTCGGAAGTGGCGGCCAGTTGGGTGGAAGAGTCGCCGATCAGGGTCAGGGCACTGCGCAGGTTGGATTGCATCAACGCCAGTGCGGCGATCAGTCTGGCCGCTTCATCACTGCCGTCTTGCGGAATGTCTTTGCTCAGGTCATTGGCCGCGATGCGTTGCGCAATGTTCAGCGACTCACCGATTGGCTGGGTCAGGCTGCGGGTATACATCCAGGCCAGCAGAAGGGTAGCAATCACGCCGACCGCGATGAAAATACTCACCATCCACAAGGTTTGCTGATAAGCAGATTCGGCTTGATCACCCGCTTTTTGCGCTTTGCTGTCGTTGATGCCGATGAGTTTTTTCTGCGTGTTTTCGACCTGATCCGCCGCACTTTTCATGTCGCCATTGGAAATGGCAACTGCCCCTTCCAGATCGCCCGCTGCAACAGCGGCCAGGTAGCGATCCTGGGCTTTTTGATAGTCGACATTGGCTTTGACCAGCTCGTCGAACGTCTGACGCCCTTGAGGGGTAACGATCAGTTTGCTGAGGGAGTCCGAAAGACTGGCGATCAATGAGCGGGATTGTTGAATGTCGCTAAGTGCCTTGGTCCTGCGATCCTGCGGCTCAAGGGGGTTACGAAGTCGGGCATTGTTGCCCCTGATGCTCACAAACTCCCTGTCCAGGGAACCGAGCAGTTTTACGCTGGGCAGCACGTTGGTTTCGATGAATTTTTCTGCAGTGTTGAGAAGTGCTGCCTGACGCAGGGCCAGCAGGCCCAGTGCAACGATCATCAGGCAGAAAATACCGAAACATAAAGCCGAACGCGGTGCAAGATTGAGTTTTCGCAGGATCATTATTACTTCTCCGAAGTGGGCAATAGGCTATCGCCTGCCTTCGGGATTTCTTTACGTGCGGCACGAATCTGGAATCAAGGTCTGGATCAGGTTATCCGGATAAATCGTAAGCAAACATGTCGTGCACCGGCGGTTTTACATTTTAAACAGCATTTAAAAAGGCTGCCTGCCGCAGCCCGGTGAATCAGCGCTTTTCCATGCCCAGCATGAAGGTATCGACTGCTCGTTTGACCATGCTCTGAATCTGCTCGACGCTCAAGCGTGCGGGTGCTTGCTGATAAAGGCGAATGTCGGTTTCCGCGGTCAGCAGCGAGGTGAGTTGCAGCGCTGCGATATGCGGGTCAGTGGTACGTAGCTGGCCACGTTGCATGGCCGCATTCATCAGCGTCGTCACTGTCTGCAGGAACTCCCTGGGGCCTGAGTCATAGAACATAGTACCGATGTCGGAGTGCCCGGATTCAGCTACTACCATGCGGTACACCGCCAACGCGCTGTCATCATTGATGAGTACCATGAGCATTCGCTCGCCGAAGCGCGTGAACAACGTTCGCAGGTCTAATTCTGTATCGGGGTCCTTGTCGACAGAGATCGCCAGTTCTGAAACGGCCTCGGCAAGATGAGCGGTTGCAACCCTGTTGACCACGGCGATGAACAGTTCCTCCTTGGAGGGGAAGTAACTGTAGATCGTTGCTTTGGAGCCGCCCATCCGTTTGGTGACTTCATTCATCGACGCACGTTCGTAGCCCATTTCAAGGAAGACGCTTGCTGCGGCATCGATGATGGCTTCGCGGCGTGCTTCAGTACGCACCTTCATTTATATCCTCAATCCCTTAGTGAACCGGGTAGTACAGTAAATGCAAAATTCTCTAGACTGGAACTGAACCGTTCGGTACGATTTCAGCCGGTTCCAAGGAGCTTACTGGAAAAGGCAGCGCAGATAAATGCCGACGGATCGAGGCGCTCTATATTTTGCAAATCCGATGGCTGGACCCAGCCATCCATTGCCCGAATTGATTCAACGATGGAGTGAACAGGTCCATGAACGTCATCGATTTCAAGAAACCCGTCAAACGCTCTTTTCGTGGTAATGCAGCAGTGGCGCCTCAGCTTGAGAAAGTGCTGACCGTCATTTTGAAGACCGACGTTCCTGTGCTTATGGGCATATGCAGCGATGGACTGCGTAGCAACAGCAGGATTCTGGGCGGTGAGTTCCATGCCGAATATTTCAGTGGCTCGGTGCTGGCTGGCGGTAGCTGTATGCAGGTTGAATTGTCATCCGAGCTTGCCTTTGTGGACACTTGTTTCACCCTGGTCACGCAATTGGGTGAATTGATCAGCGTTGAAAGCCGGGGTGTCCTGCTCATGGACGAAGTGGGTCAGCAGGAGCTGCAGAATGGGGTCTGGCCGATCAGTGACGGCCATTACCAATGCACGTGCACGCCGCGCTTCAAGGTTTCCCTTGGGCCCAATGAATGGCTGGAAAAGAGCGCCTTCATTGGCAAGACCGAATACATTCAAGGCAATGAAACGCTGATCAGTTTTTACCGGATGAAGTCCTGATTCATCCCTTTGGTTGGGCGTGGGGCAGGCCTTTTCAGGCCTGCCCCGTTGCAACTGGTTAAAAGGTGACGCTGGCGCTCAGGCGCGCGGTGCGCGGCTCGCCAACGTTGACCTGCAACTGGCTGCCGGTACTGGACGGGTAGTACTGCTTGTCGAACAGGTTATCGACGTTCAATTGCAGGCGCGTCTTGTAGCCGGCCATCGGCACGTCCCAGCGTAGAAACGCATCGGCTACGGTGTAGCTGCTCATATAGAAGGTATTGGCATCATCGCCAGCGCGCTCGCCGACGTAACGTGCGCCGCCGCCCGCATGCCAGTCGCCCAGACCGGACGGGATCTGCAGGTGGTGGGTGAGGTACAGGCTGGCAGTGTGCTTTGGCGCCTGACTCAAACGATTGCCCTTGTTGCTTGGGTCATCGAGCACTTCGGTATGGGTGTAGGCGTAGGTGCCGATCATGTCCCAGCGCTCGGCTATGCGCCCGGTCACATCCAGCTCCACACCTTGTGAGCCGACCTTGCCAGCTGCTTCGCTGACGCCGGTCACGCCAGTGGGGGTGACGACGTTTTTCTTCTCGATGTCGAACACCGCGAGGTTGAGGTTAAGCGCCGGTGCCAGTGCATATTTGGCACCGACTTCGTAACTACGGCCTTCTTCCGGGTCGAAGGTCGTGCCGTCATCGTTCACATCGTCGTTGGGCACGAACGAACGGCTGTAGTTGCCGTACAGCGAGAGGTCTTCATTGACCTTGAATACCAGACCGGCCATTGGCAGAAATACATCGTCATTCTTGTCCAGATTGGTGACTCGGCTAGCACCAAGGCCTTGTTTGATGTACTGGTCATAATGCTGATAGCGACCACCCAGGACCAGGATCCAGCGGTCGTTCAGGTGCCAGTTATCCTTGAGGTACAGGGAAGATGAGGTCAGTTGATTGCTCAGGTTGCTGTTCGCCGCGCTGACCACACTGGGCTCGGCCAGGCTGCCATACACCGGCGAAAAGATATTGAAGCCGTTTTGAGCCGTGTTGCGGTAGGTCTTGCCGCGATACTTGTCGGAGTCTTCCTGCTCGGCACCGATCAACAGATCATGTTGCTGGCCAAGAATCTCTTGCTTGCCGATGAAGTCCCAGCTGGCATAACGCGTTTCATAATCATAGTGGCCGCCATTGGCCTGACGACGCAGCACACCGCTGCTGGACAATGTGCTTGGCTGGGCTATCGAGAGGCTGTAGCGGTCGTTGTTCCAGCCGTAGGTCAGACGGGTTTTCCAGTCATCACTAAGCTGATACTCGAAGCGCGCGGTTGCGGTTTCGCTGATGCCCACGGTATTTGACCATTTTTCGTCGAGCCGCTTGTCATAGCTGATATCGGCCGGATGACCACCCGTGAACACCGTGCCGCGGTCGAACGGGCTGATGTAATCGTTGTATTCGTAGGCAAGCGTCAGGCTGGCGCGCTCTCCGGTCCAGGACAAAGAGGGCGCGATCAGGGTGTGCTGGTCGACGCCATAGTTACGCCAATAGTCCTCGCTCTGGCGTTCCGCCACCAGTCGGTAGGCCAGCCCGGAATCGCCCAGCGGGCCGGTGGTGTCGATGCCGAAACTGCCACCGCCTTCACTGTAGGTCGAGCCACTGAGCGTGGTGCTTTGCACATATTGCGGTTGTTTGCTGATCACGTTGATCACGCCACCCGGCTCCATCGCGCCGTACAGCAGCGATGCCGGGCCTTTGAGTACTTCAACGCGTTCGGTGGTGGCGCCGAAGTTTTTCGATACCACCGAGCGTACGCCATCGCGCAGGACCGAGCCGTCGTCGTTGGTACCGAAGCCACGCTTGATCACCGAGTCCTTGGTGTTGCCCAGCGTGTTGCCCTGGCTGACGCCGCTGACAAACTTCATCGCATCGTCCAGCGAGCGCACGTTGTAGTCGGCGATGGTCTGCGGTGTTACCACATTGACCGACTGTGCCTCCTCCTTGAGCGGCACATCACTCTTGCTCGCGGTGCTGGTGCTTTCTGCGCTGTAGCCTTCCCGGCCTTCGGTAGCGGCGGCGGATACCTGTGTGGCAGGCAAGGTTGCGGTTTCAGCAGCATGCACTGCGCCGCTGGCGCACATCGCCAGTGAAAGTGCGGACAGCAAAAAAGAGCCGGGACGGCGAGGACATTGGGAGGAGGTGCTCAAGGGAAATGCTCAGCAAGGACGTTAATAGCAATAATTGTAATTTGATACTGATTCTCATGTAAATAAATGATTGAGCCCGTTGCTCTGCAAACAGGGGCCTCTCAGGTCATTAATGAGTATCGACGTTGGCGTCAATCCGCTTGCCCATGCTGATGATGGGCTCGGGGGTGTACCCCAGTGTTTGATAAAAGGCCTGCACACTTTCGTTGAACGTATGAATCTGCAGGTTGATCTTGACGCAGCCAAGGTCCGCAAGAGCCTGTTCTGCGTGCCTGACCAGTGCTGTTCCCAGTCCTTTGCCGCGCTGGTGCGGGGCAACCGCAACCGAATACAGCCAGCCGCGATGGCCGTCGTAACCGGCAAGAATGGTCCCGGTCACGCGGCCGTCCATGACTGCGACGAAAAACAACCGGTCCCCGACAGCCAGTTTCTTGTCGATCGACAACTCCGGGCGGTTATGCGGCATGGGGTCATTGAAGACTGTCTTCCACAGCTCGATGACGGCAAGGCGGTGATGCGGATCTGAATACTCGACAATGCAGTTCATTGCGCGGTCCCTGAGTGATGAGCCCAGAGACTACTGCGTCGTGTCCGGCCATGTCTAACCCGCGTTCTTTGCCGGCTGGTCCTGTGTCGTCACCCTGGGCAGTGATGTGGGTGTATCGAGCAACGTACGGATGGCCCTACTATCGGCGGGCTGGCCGATCTGCATGCTGTTGTTGTGCGTACCGCCAGGCACCAGTATCAGTTTCTTGGGTTCCTGCGCCGCTTCGAACAGCTGCTCGCTGAAGCGTGCCGGTACGTAGCGATCCTCGGTGCCGTGCACGATCAGCACCGGCATGTGGATGTCTGCAATCTTGTCCAGAGAGTCGAACTTCTGCGACAGCAGCCAGCGCACAGGCAGCGAGGTATTGGCCAGTGCGGTGGCCACATCGGCCAGGTTGGTGAAGGTAGATTCTATTATCAGCCCGCGGGCCTGAATCGGTGTGTTGTCCTTTTCTGCGTCATTGCCCAGTTCGGCGGCCAGATCCACCGCAACTGCGCCGCCCAGCGAGTGCCCATAGATCAGCCTGCGCTGCGGATCGGGCTGCAGTTGTTTCAGGCGTGCCCAGGCAATGCGTGCATCTTCGTACACCGACTTCTCGGACGGCAACTGGCCCATGCTCTGCCCGAAGCCTCGATAATCGATTGCCAGTATCGAGTAGCCCTGCGCCTTGAGTTGCTGGATACGGAACAGCTGGCCGGTCAGGTTCCATCTTGAGCCATGCAGGTACAGCACGGCCGGTGCGTTCTTGTCCGATGCGGGCCACCACCAGGCGTGGATATTCTGCGATGGTCCAAATGACGGTGCGCTGAGTTCGATCTCCTGCACATCGGCGGGCAGACCGCTGTACCAGCTTGCGGTGCCGGGCTCGATGCGAAACACCAGCTCGCGCTCCTTGTGCTCAAGCACTGCACAGCCGACCGGGAGGCCGATAATGATGGCTAACATGCAGACCCATTTGATCGGACGAGCCTTGAAGCGAGCCAGGGGCGAAATCGGCATAAGACGCATGTTCCAGTCAACAAAGTGAAATAAATGCCGGTTCTGCGTCAGGGTTGCAAGACGAGTCGCCAAACATGGGTTACAGGATATTGCACAGAGGGGGGGCGGGTACGTTTTCAAACTGAGCAATCGCGATGTACACGCAAAACCCTACGCTTCAATACGTTGCGCCAGAAGGTCCGAATGCAGTGTCAACAAAGACGCTCATTAGCACAATTCGTTATTGAGGTGCCTTTTTCGATAGCCGGGGATTATGCTGTGATGGAGCGGGCGCTGTATTTTTGTCACCTGTCGTCGCCCGAGTCGCTGATCAGCTTGACGTTTACTCGCGCTTTCTTCAATTTCTTCAAGAGGTTACCGCCCATGTTCCATCACCGTCCCCTGGAAGAAAAAGACATCCCCACGATTTGCGAACTGCCGCAGAATGCCGACGAACTGTTCTACATGTTCCCCAGAGCCACTTACCCGCTGACCGCCGAGCAACTCAGCGCAGCGCTGGAGACCCGTCACGACTCGACCGTCATCGAGATGGATGGCGAAGTTGTCGGGTTTGCCAATTTCTCTCAATGCGAATTTCGCGGCCGCTGTTCGCTGGGTAACGTGATCATCGCTCCGAAGGCCCGCTCCAAAGGGGTAGGGCGCTACATGATCACCAGCATGATGGGGATCGCCTTTGACAAGCACGAAGCGACTGAGCTGATTGCATCCTGCTACAACCACAACGTCCCCGGATTGCTGTTTTACCCGCGGATGGGGTTTCGCCCTTACGCCATCGAAGAGAAACGCGATAAACAAGGCGCACGAGTGGCGCTGATCCATCTGCGCCTGTCTGGCTCGGAACAGTAAGTTTTTCATGCGGCGGCACGCCCGGCCATTGTTGCATCGGCCCGGGCGTGCCTTTTATCTTTAACCCGTTTTTCAATTGACTCGATAACAGTGTCTGGTTAATTTTTCAGATAACTCCGCCCCGGCCGTCGACCGTTCGTCAGTATTTATGCTGTTTTCTGGTGTCACGTTTGTGCGCGGTGATTCATGTCAGGCGGTAGTACGCTGGAAATCATTACGGTGAATCGTTTTTTCTGCTGATTCTTCAATAAGGAACGGCGTTAAAAGGGGTTGGGTTATTCGGTTGTGGAAGTTGCTATAAGGTGCGCGTGAGGTGTATAACTCGTCTAAGCATAACGCGAGTGACGACAGATAATTGGCGGGCTGGTCTGGGCCGTTTTTAAAAGGGTCATCAACAATAAAAATTGTCAAAATTTGTCATGGTCGGGACATGCTTACACCCATAAGGAGATAAAGAGATGATTACGAGTGGACTGTCTGAGTTAGAACTCAGGAGTATCGTTGAACGTGCATTTCTGCCGTTGCGTTGCACCTGCACCATTGCCAACGATCAGATGACGGTGCAAATAAGCGATCCAGTGTCCGGGCGCACCCATCGCCAGACGAGCCTCCCGCTCAGCCGCATCAAGACCGTCCGGGATATCTCTGCGCTGGTAGCCGGGTTGCGTGAAGAGCCGGCAAAAGCCAGGGCGTCACAAGCGCATTACAGCGCTGCCTGATACTGCTTCATCCCCCTGATGCCTTGGCATCACGCAGCAAGGCCTCGATCAGTGTTGATCGGGGCCTTGTCGTTTGTGCGGTTGTGGGTTTTAGTTTTTCCGGGCAAAACTCGCCGTTCCGTCGCTCGTCAATTTAACAGCGCCGGAGTCATGCTGTTTCAGGGCCGGGCGATAAAAAAATAAGAGAAATTCATGAAACTTTTTAACAATCTTGGACTGTACGCCCGCCAAGGGTTTAAAAAGCACAAGCGCCGTGAAATCATCAGCTTACAGCGCAACCCTGAACTGTTTGCGCAACGCTTTGCCTATTTGACACTTTTGCGTTTCTTTGCAAATATTCGATTGCCTCCTGAATGCGTAACGCATTGTCACGCTTTTCCACTTGATAAAAACGCCGCCTTTAAAAACGGGCGGTAGCATTGGGCAGTTTTATTGCCCACTCCGTTACTGCAAGATCCCGCCTGTTTTACGTGTTGTAACTTTCTGTAAAAAACACTGTTTCATGACGACTCATCACTTCGGTGAATGAGCCTTTGTCGGTGTTCGGTTGTATGTGTTTCGCCTCGAATCGTGCAGGGACGCTGGTTCGCCTGATCAGCCAGGCACTCGATCATCCAGAACTTCTGTGCTGCACCAACGTATGAAATGACGATGGAGCATCATCATGTTTGATAACGGTATGGAAACAACCTGCGGCTGCGTCGTCGGAGGGGCTGGGCTCGCCGGCATGGGGTTTTTGTTCAATGCCCTGAAGACCGGCGCAATGCCTGGAATTGCCGCGAAAGGATTGATCGTCATTGATGCAGGCGACCGGCCCGGAGCAGGCGTGCTGGGAGAGTATCGGATTACCGCCAATTCTGTGGGCGATGTATTCATCGATTGCCTGCGCGATCCGGCGTTGCGTGAGGTATTCGAGCCGTTGGAAAACTCGGCAGCGTATTGGCGTATCAACGCGCAGGCGCAAAGCGCGCCGCAGCTGTCTGATGCCGGTCTGCTCATGGCCGAGGCCGCCAGGCTGGTACTCGACCACATCGTGCAGCGCTACGGAGTAAAAGTCTGGTCCGGTACGACCATTGAAGAGGTGGTGAGCGAAGGCGACACATTCTACCTGTACGTTGACGGTCCGCACGGCAAAAGACGTGTGCGCTGCCGGGCGCTGGTACTCAATCTGGGTGGACGTCAGGACCCTCAACACCTGATTGACGCTCTCTCCGGGCAGGGGCTGGCGTTGCCGGGCAATGTGAATATTCAAAGCGCCGACAGGTTGCTGCGTATGAATGCGGTGCAATTACGCGAAGTGTTCGGTCCCGCGCTGGCCGGTAAAGGGCGAATCACGATTGTGGGTGGGTCACACAGTGCCTTTTCAATGCTGGAAAATCTGGCAGATGCACTGGAGTTCGCGGGTTTGCAGGAACTGACGCTTATTCATCGAAGCCGCATCAGGCTGTTTTACGAAAGTGTCGAACAGGCACTGGCGGCTGGTTACCTTTTCGATACTCAACACGATGTGTGTCCGGTATCAGGTCGGGTCAACCGCTCCGGCGGCTTGCGCTATCGGGCGCAGGAGATTGGACGCGAGGCGCTGTGTAGCGGCCGTGTCGGCAAGACGGGCGTGCGCGTGCAGATGCTGCAGACGTTGGGTGGGCGACCTGATGACCACGAGCTGGCCCGGCTAGCGCTTGCCGGATCGGCGGTGGTTGTGCAGTGCTCTGGCTATCAACCCGTGCTGCCGACGCTAAGAGATGCCCAAGGCAACTTCATCCATCTGCGCGAGACAAAGGGCGGTCTTGAATCCGACGCTTGCGGCTGTCCGTTGGACCAGCAGGGGCGTCGACTGAAGGGCCTGTATCTTTTTGGTCTGGGGGCCGGGCTTGGCGTCGATCCGCATCTGGGCAGTGAGCCCGCCTTCAATGGACGTATTTACGGTGTCTGGCAGTTTCACCATGACGCAAGCCGAGCAGTGGTTGAGGCCGTCACCAGCAGGCTGTCCTGTCCCACTGCTGTTGCCGTGGTGCCCGGGCTGGACTTGTTCATGCAGGCAGCGCTTCACATACAGGCGGTTTAGGCAGCGATTACAGGGAAGGGTAAACAGCACCATAAAAAACGGCGTCCCAGGGACGCCGTACGGCTGTTTGCCAGTAAATGGCAAATCAACATTGAATAAGGGGGTGCTGCAGGAATTATTGTGGGTCCTGGTTTGGAGCCAGTTCTGCCTGGATACGTTTGTAGATTTCTTCACGATGCACTGAAACATTTTTTGGTGCATTGATGCCCAGGCGGACCTGAAGCCCTTGAACGCCAAGAATCGTGACAGTGATCTCGTCACCGATGTTTATGCTTTCGCCTACTTTGCGAGTGAGTATCAACATAATCTTTTCCTTGATGGCCTCTTGAAAACGCCTCTCTCAAGAGGCTGGCGTTTGCCTTTGCGTGGTGATTGTTGCCGAGTGCATCCAAATGCATCCGTCTTATGACGTCACATGGGTGAATTAAATTCCCTCGGTTCATTTTCTTGTCATCGAGATTTGCATCTGCGATACGACGAGCGCGCCAATTCTGCCCGTTTCGACGTGAAAATGCCCGTATTTACTGGCGTCATGTAAAAAGTATCGTGAACCGCTGCACGCTTTGAGGTCGTCATCGTCTCACTCGACGAGGCGGGATAAGCCCATCTCGGCATGAGTGTAAGCGTAGGCATGACTTTGCGAGATTGCTCGGACTTTCTGAAAATTCAGTTGAAAGTGTTGAGCGGGGATGTAGGAAAGGGCTGCCGGGTTACTGTTGCTTCTACGCTCCGGCGCGTTAACCCTGTCAGAGACACTGGGTGCCAGATTCGGAATGCGCGCTGCGGCGCAGAGATGCGATGTACAGCAAGGCGTTGGCCTTCGCGGGTTTCATAGCCCGCAAAGGCCCTGCCTGTAATGGGCTTAGAGCGCCATCGACAGCAACATGATGAAGATCAGGCCGACCACCGACAGGATGGTTTCCATCACCGTCCAGGTCTTGAAGGTTTCGGCAACCGTCATGTTGAAGTACTGCTTCACCAGCCAGAAACCGGCATCATTGACGTGCGAGAGGATCAACGAACCGGCACCGGTTGCCAGCACCAGCAGCTCGCGGTTGACGCCGGGAATCAGGCCGACTACGGGTGCCACGATACCTGCACCGGTGATGGTTGCCACGGTAGCCGAACCGGTTGCAATACGGATGACGGCAGCCACCAGCCAGGCCAGCATGATCGGGTTGATCTGAGCCTGCACAGCCATGTGTCCGATCACGTCGCCCACGCCGCTGGCGACCAGCATTTGCTTGAAGCCACCGCCTGCACCCACGATCAGAACGATTGCGGCAACCGGTGCCAGGCTCTGGTCCAGCAGTTTCATGATTTTTGTACGGTCAAAGCCACGCGCTGCACCAAAGGTGTAGAACGCCAGCAAAAGCGCTGCGAGGAGGGCGCTGATCGGGTGACCAATCAGGTCCATCCAGATGCGGAACATGTTGTTTTCCGGCAACACCACATCGGCAAAGGTCTTGAGCAGCATCAGGAAGACCGGCAGCAGGATGGTCACCAGCGTAATGCCGAAGCCTGGCAGGTTTTCAGTGCTGGACTCTTTGGCAATCTGGTCCATCAGTTCCTTTGAAGGAGTGCCAGGGATGCTTTTGGAAATCCAGTTGCCGAAGATCGGGCCAGCGATGATGGCCGTCGGCAGTGCAACGATCAGTCCGTAAAAAATGGTTTTGCCAATGTCGGCACCGAAAATGCCGATGGCCAGCAACGGACCCGGATGTGGCGGAACCAGACCGTGCACGGCTGACAGACCTGCCAGCAGCGGGATACCGATCTTGACGATGGATACGCCGGTACGACGGGCAACAATGAACACCAGCGGGATCAGCAACACAAAGCCGATCTCGAAGAACAGCGGGATGCCTACCAGAAAGGCCGAGAACATCATTGCCCAGTGCACTTTCTGCTTGCCGAAGGTACGTATCAAGGTTTGCGCAATCTGGTCTGCGCCGCCCGAGTCGGCCATCAGCTTGCCGAGCATGGTACCCAGACCGAGAATAATACCGACGAAGCCCAGCACGCCACCGAAGCCGTCCTGGAAGGATTTCATGACTTTTTCAACCGGCATTCCCGAGGTCAGGCCAAGAAAGCCTGCCGCCAGGGTCAGCGCGACGAAAGGGTGCACTTTGAAGGTGGTGATCAGCAGCACCAGGCCGACGATGGTCACCAACGCATCGACGAGCAGGAACGTCTCATGGGTCATACCGAACATGGGTGTTTCTCCGGTTTATTGTTTTAAGGAGCTGTTAACAGCGCCGACGTTTATCGTGTGTACGCAAGACAGCGCTGTCTTTTGCGCTCACGCCTTTATCAGGCGTGGGAGTCTTTCCACCATGCTGCGGCTTGTTCACCGATGACAGCGATAGGCTGCGATGCATCGACGATCAGCGTCAGCGGCTCGCCATAGGGCGGCTCAAGGGTTGCGAACTGGCTGTCCACCAGACTGGCAGGCATGAAATGCCCCGGCCGGTGCGAGCAACGTTCGGCGGCAAGTTCCTTGCTAAGTTCCAGGAAAACAAAACCCAGGCCGGGCACGGCATCGCGCAGACGCTGGCGATAGATAAGCTTGAGCGAGGAGCAGGTCAGCACAGGGTGCTCACCATTTGCCAGAGCAGCAGCCATCTCTTCGCCCAGGCGGGTCAACCAGCCAGCGCGGTCTTCATCGTTGAGAGGGGTTCCGGCGCTCATCTTTTCGATATTGGCCGGGGGGTGGAAAGCATCGCCTTCGATCAGGCGACCGCCGCTGTTGCGGGCGATCTCGGCACCGACGGCGCTTTTGCCGCAGCCAGAAACACCCATTACCACAAGGGCGGAAATAGCAGTATTCGCAGTTGTCACAGTAGGCACCTCATCTGGAGACAGCGCTGTCTTTGTCCGGTGGACATCAGGCTCAGCCCGGGCTGTTCCAGTTTTTGTCGTTGTTTTGGGCTCATCAATAAGCATTGGAGGCTGTTCTCCGCGGCGACCCTGACCGGGTGGCCCATGTGAAACCAGCGATAAAGCATTGTCACCTTCCATGAGACAGCGCTACCTTATGGGGCATTCGACACATTTGGCAACCCCTATGTTAGTTGGCAACGCATGATCCGCATTGGTTCCCGCTCTACTGGTCGCCCTACGCTCAATGAGGTGGCGAGGCTTGCCGCCGTGTCGCCGATCACGGCCTCCCGGGCGCTGCGCGGCGTTACCACCGTTGCGCCGGAGCTGGCGGAAAAGGTCCGCGCTGCGGCACAGACCTTGGGCTATGTCGCCAATCCTGCAGCCAGGGCGCTGGCCTCTTCCTGCAGCCAGACCGTCGTGGTGCTGGTGCCTTCGCTTTCCAACCAGTTGTTTATCGAGACGCTGGAGGCCATTCAGGAGGTGTTGCGTATCCGCGGTCTGGACGTGGTGATCGGCAACTATCACTACTCGCCCGACGAGGAAGAGAAACTGCTGCGCAACCATCTGGTCAATCGTCCGCGGGGTATTCTGCTGACCGGTTTCGACCACACCGCAGCGTCGCGCCAGATGCTTGAAACCAGCGGCGTACCTTGCGTACACATGATGGAACTCGACACTCGACTGGGTACCTATTGCGTCGGCTTCTCGCAACAGCAGGCCGGGGCCGAAGCCGCACGCCATCTGTTGGGCCGTGGTCGCCGTCGACTGGCTTACATGGCCGCTCAGCTCGACCCTCGCGTATTGCAGCGCGGGGCAGGGTTTCGCCAGGTGCTGGAGGAAGCCGGGCTGTTCGACCCCGAGCTGCAGGTCTCGACGCCTCAGTCGTCCTCGATTGGCCTGGGTGGTGAGTTGTTTGCCCGCCTGCTGGAGCAACATCCGGATGTCGACGGGGTTTTCTTCTGCAATGACGACCTCGCGCAGGGCGCGGCCCTTGAGGCTTTGCGTCTGGGCGTTGCCATTCCCGAACGCGTATCGCTGGTGGGCTTCAACGACCTGCCCGGTTCTGCCCACATGGTGCCGCGCCTGACCTCGATACGTACGCCCAGGGAGGAAGTCGGGCAGCGCGCGGCACAGCTGCTGCTGGGCTTGCTCGACGGTGTCACGCAGCATCCGCAGGTGGATCTGGGGTTTGAGTTGGTGGTACGGGAAAGCTCCTGAGACTTTCTTAGGGCCAGCCCTGCATGCTTTCCACCTGGCCATCACGCTGACCAGTGGTCGTTGCGCTACGGGCTTTCCCGCCGCCGGGCTGGAGTGCCCGACGGCCCTGTCCTGCAACCCTGCCGATACCCTCATTCGAACGGTTTCGGCGCGTCCGGACTGTTATTTCTGACAGTACCCATCCCCTCGTGTTGAGTATTCAATGACCCTACGTTTTTGGATCGGAGCGGCATAAGTGTCTTGGCCGCATCGTTGGATGACGGGGATATATCTTCTTATCTATTCCCCGTCCTGGCGGTCTTACAAGACCTATTGAAGGGTGAGAGAAATGCAAAAAAAAGCATCTCAAAACGTTAGAGCTCTGACTCACATTGCAGACCCGGTCGGTTCAGGAGTCCCTCTGGACATCGCCTGGTTGACCGGCATCATCCCGCTGGGCTTTGTACCCGCTGAGATCGTTATCAGTCCCGATGAAACTACGCTGTATGTCGCTCATGAGAGTGGCCGCGAAGTCAGCGTGGTCGACATCGCCAGTGCAAGCGTGGTTGGCAGTATCAAGCGGGCAGGCGCGGGTGCGATTACCCTGAGCCCCGATGGGAAACGGCTTTACACCATTGGCCAGAAGAGGTGCTACGTGGTGGACACGCGCTTGCGCGAGGTTATCAGGATACTTCCGGCTGCCAACGTCAACCGGATCCTGTGCAGCCCGGATGGCCGATTTATCTGCCTGTCCTTTCAGAATGCGCTTGGCGGGCTTATCCGCCTGATCGAGACCGAGAACTACACGGTCGAAAACGAGTTTGATCTGGGTGCCCTGACCAATGCGTCGCTGGCCCTCGGGATCAGCCCCCTGAATGACCGGTTTTACGCGACGATGCTGGTCGACCGGACGGCACCCACCGATGTCCTTGCGATCAGCAAGGTGGATTACCTGCAGCATGATATTCCCGGCTTTTCCGATCCGCGGTCGATGGCCTTCAGTTCCGATGGCGCCTGGCTGTATGTGGGCGGAATCGACGAGGTCTACATTATCGATGCCGCCACCAACAAAATGTTTTATCGGGAGAAGATAGGTACCCAGGGCTATCCGGTAAAAGTCATAGGCGTCACGCCGGATGAGCGCTATGTGTATGCGATCTACACCTGCAATTACGACGTCTACCGGATCGACACCGTGAAAGGAATCGCCACTTGTATCGCCTACTTTCCTTCGGTGGGCGGCGCGGCACTCAACAGGACCGGTACCTATATTTACTCCTCCCACCCGGACATGAGCTGGATTTCGATCTACAGGCTGTAGTTGCGCCTGCCAAACCTGCCACGGCCGATGACGCAGACGCAGTGGCCGGTTGTCTTTGTCATCGGGGGCTTGAACTGTCAGTCGGCGTTCAGCGCCGCGATGCCGGCCTTGGCCACTTGCGCATCCTGCTCGGCCTTGACGCCGGAAACACCCACCGCGCCGATCACCTGGCCGTCGACGATGACCGGCACGCCGCCTTCCAGCGAGGTCAGCAGCGGGGCGCTGAGAAATGCCGTACGCCCGCCGTTGACCATTTCTTCGTAACCTTTGGACTCACGTTTACCGAGTGCCGAGGTACGGGCTTTTTCGATCGAGATATAGCTGCTGATCGGCGACGCGTCGTCCAGTCGCTCGAACGCCAGCAGATGGCCGCCGTCATCAACGACAGCGATGGCCACAGCCCAGCCATTGGCCTGGGCCTCGTCGCGTGCGGCACCGAGCATCAGGCTCACTTCGGTCTGGGTAAGGACGGCTTTGATTTTCATGGGTTGCTCCGGAGCAGTGGTTATTGGATAGGAGTTCAGCGAGATTCTGGAGTGCCAAGCGCTTCGTCAATCAGCTCGATCCAGTGCCGCACCGCAGTTCGGTTGGCGCTGGCCAGGTGAGTCTGACAACCGATATTGGCGGTGGCGATGACCTGAGGCTTGCCGCTTTCCAGCGCGTTCATGCGGTTGTCGCGCAATTGACGGGCCAGGGCTGGCTGAGTGATTGAGTAGGTGCCAGCAGAGCCGCAGCATAAATGGCCGTCCGGCACCTGGGTCAGGTTGAAGCCTAGACGAGTCAGCACGCGTTCCACTTCACCACCGAGTTTCTGTGCGTGCTGCAAGGTACATGGGCAGTGGAACGCCAGTCGCGTGTCGACCCTAATGCCGAGGGTTTCCAGCGGCTCGTCACGCAGCACTTCGACCAGATCCTTTGTGCACGCACTGATGCGCTCGGCCTTGTCTGCATAGGCGGGGTCGTGGCGCAGCAAATGGCCGTAGTCCTTGACGAATGCACCGCAACCGCTGGCCGTCTGGATGAGGGCTTCGGCACCGCCTTCGAGCGCGGGCCACCAGGCGTCGATGTTGCGCCGCGCCCGGCCCAGACCTGCCTCCTGTGCATTCAGATGGTAATCCACGGCGCCGCAGCATCCGGCGTTGCCGACTGCAGTAATACCGATGCCCAGACGATCAAGCACCCGTGCCGTGGCAGCGTTGGTATTAGGTGACAGACCTGGCTGCACGCAACCTTCAAGCAGCAGCGCCTGACGTGCATGACGAGTGGACGGCCGAAGCCCGGCAGGATGGACTGTTGCAGGCAGTTTGATTGCCAGTGTCTGCGGCAACAAGGGCCTGAACTTCATGCCCATTCCGGTCAGCAAACGGAACAATCCGGCATTGGGAATTACCTGGCGCAGGCCTTCGCGCAGCAACCGCTGGCCAAGCGGGCGGGGCACCAGGGCCTCAACCGCTGCACGGCCGATGTCCAGCAGGTTGTGATAATCCACACCGGACGGGCAGGTGGTCTCGCAGTTGCGGCAGCTCAGGCAGCGGTCCAGGTGCAAGCGGGTTTTTTCGGTGACTTGCTGGCCTTCGAGCACCTGTTTGATCAGGTAGATTCTGCCGCGCGGGCCGTCCAGCTCATCACCCAACAGTTGATAGGTCGGGCAGGTAGCGTTGCAGAAACCGCAATGCACGCAACTGCGCAGGATGCGTTCGGCCTCTTCGGCGCGGGGCAGGGTTCTGGCGTGTTCACTCAATGTGGTCTGCATGCTTAAAACTCCGCGTACAGTCGGCCGGGGTTGAAAATGCCTTGCGGGTCGAGCCAGGCCTTGAGGGCCTGGTGGTAACGCAGTACAGGTGTGGCCAGCGGCTGGAACGGGCTGTCGACAACGCCCTGGCTGTAGCAGGTCGCATGCCCGCCAGCCGCCGTCGTGATCGCTCGAATGGTGTCGCCGTCTGCGTCGGATTTCAGCCAGCGTTGTGCGCCGCCCCAGTCGAGCAGTTGCTCGCCTGGCAGATCGAGCGTGGCACCGTCGGCAGGTACGCAGACCCGCCATAAAGGTCGCGGGTCCAGAAAAAAGGGCAGACGCTGCCCATTCAACTGCTGCCAGTACGCGCCATCGAACACTTCGCCACCGAGCCGCTCATGAGCTGCTGCCACCGAGCCTTCGCCGCCTTCAAGACGCAGGCGCAGTACTTGACCGTCGTGGCAGGCTGCGCTGATGGGCATCGGTTGCTGACCCCATTCGGCGAGGCGGGCCAGGGCTTGCGAGCTGTCCATCTGCAGCGCGATGCTGCTGCACAGACGCGGTTTGGGCAGCACCTTGAGCGACACCTCGGTCAGCACCCCAAGGCAGCCGAAACTGCCCGCCATCAGGCGTGAAACGTCATAGCCTGCAACGTTCTTCATGACTTCGCCGCCGAAGCGCAGATGCTTGCCAAGGCCGGTGATGACCCGGGTGCCCAGCACGAAATCACGCACCGACCCGCTCCAGGGGCGGCGCGGGCCCGACAATCCAGCGGCGACCATGCCACCGAGCGTTGCGCAGCCAAAATCGGGCGGCTCGCAGGGCAACGTCTGGCCTGCGGCGTCCAGCACCTGGATCAGCTCGCTCAGTGGCGTACCGGCACGGGCGGTGATCACCAGTTCTGTCGGGTCATAACTGACGATGCCACGGTGTTCGCGGGTATCGAGCACCTCGCCTGCTGCCTCACGGCCAAGAAAGGCCTTGCTGTTGCCACCCTGAATACGTAACGGCGTGCTGTCCCGCAGCGCTTGATCGACCCGCTCGAGCAGAGCCTGGCTGACGTCTTTGTCCATCTCGCTCATCAGAAGCGCTCCAGTTCGGGAAACGGCAATTGCCCGGCATGAATATGCATGGCACCGAATTCCGCGCAGCGATGCAGGGTCGGGATGTTCTTGCCGGGGTTGAGCAGGCCGCTGGCATCGAATGCGGCCTTGATGGCATGAAAAAAAGTCAGTTCGTCACTGTTGAACTGCGCGCACATCTGGTTGATCTTCTCGCGACCGACACCATGCTCGCCGGTGATGCTGCCGCCGACCTCGACGCACAGCTCAAGGATCTTGCCACCCAGCGCCTCGGCGCGCTCCAGTTCACCCGGTTGATTGGCATCGAACAGGATCAACGGGTGCATGTTGCCATCGCCAGCATGAAACACATTTGCCACGCGCAGGCCGTACTGCGCTGACAACTCCTTGATGCTGCGCAATACCCCTGGCAACTCGCGTCGCGGGATAGTGCCGTCCATGCAGTAGTAATCCGGTGACAGACGGCCCACGGCGGGGAAGGCGTTCTTGCGCCCGGCCCAGAAGCGCACCCGTTCGGCCTCGTCTTTCGCCTGACGCACTTCGGTAGCACCAGCCAGTGTCAATACCTCGCGAACCCTTTCGCAATCGGCGTGTACATCGGCTTCAACCCCGTCCAGCTCGCAAAGCAGGATGGCTTCTGCATCAACCGGATAGCCTGCATGAATGAAATCCTCGGCGGCGCGAATCGCCAGATTGTCCATCATCTCCAGCCCGCCGGGGATGATGCCAGCGGCAATGATATCGGCCACCGCTCTGCCTGCTTTTTCCACGGAATCGAACGCCGCCAGCAGCACTTTGGCCACCTGCGGCCTGGGCAACAGCTTGACCGTGACTTCGGTAATGACACCGAGCATGCCTTCGGAGCCGGTAAACAGTGCCAGCAAGTCGAAGCCCGGTGAGTCCAGCGTGTCGCTGCCCAGCGTCATGGGCTCGCCTTCGACGGTCAGTATCTCGACCTTGAGCAGGTTGTGCACGGTCAGTCCGTATTTGAGGCAATGCACGCCGCCCGCATTTTCTGCCACGTTACCGCCGATGGAACAGGCGATTTGCGAGGAAGGGTCGGGTGCGTAATACAGACCGTGGGGTGCCGCTGCCTGAGAAATGGCCAGGTTGCGTACGCCGGGCTGGACTCGTGCCAGACGAGCAGCCGGGTCGATAGCGAGGATCTGATTGAAGCGCGCCATCACCAGCAGCACGCCTTTTTCCAGCGGCAGTGCGCCCCCCGACAACCCGGTGCCCGCGCCGCGAGCGACCACCGGCACGCGACGCGCATGGCACAGTTTGAGCAGCGTCTGCACTTCTTCGACATGGCGTGGCAGCACCACCAGCATCGGCGTGGTGCGATAGGCCGATAACCCGTCGCACTCGTAGGGCCGAAGCTCTTCGGCGCGGTGCAGAATGTCCAGGTCGGGCAGTTGGCGTCGTAGCTCATACAGCAATTGCTGCTTGTCGACCGCGGGCAGCACGCCGTCGATGCGTTCGTCATAAAGAATATTCATGCAGGCACCCAGCGTTGTTTTTATCGGGTTAATGCATCCTAGCTCATTCAGCACAAGGCTTGAGTTGACAGCGTCAGGCGGATCGCGCAATTTACGCATTACGTAATGTGGTTACGAAAATAATAAACACAGCACCCGTGCGTCAGGCAGGCGACTTCCGTGGACCTATTCACTTACTACCGCTCGACCTCAAGTTACCGTGTGCGTATTGCGCTGGCCCTAAAAGGGCTGGATTACGCTGCGATCCCGGTCAACCTGCTGCTTGATGGCGGCGAGCAGCGCACACCCGGCTACAAGGCGGTCAACCCGCAGGGCAGGGTGCCTGCATTGAGGCTGGACGATGGCGTGGTCATCACCCAGTCACTGGCGATCATTGAATATCTGGAAGAGTGCTACCCGCAGCCTGCGTTACTGGCGCAGGATGCCGTTCTGCGTGCTCGCCAGCGGGCCGTTGCGGCGCTGGTCGGCTGTGACATTCACCCCTTGCACAACGTTTCGGTACTCAACCGGTTACGCGGTCTGGGTCACGACGAACCCGCTATTCTGAGCTGGATCGAGCACTGGATCGGCGAAGGTTTGCAGGCCGTCGAGCAGTTGATCGAAAAGGACGGTTTCTGTTTTGGTACGAGCCCCGGCCTTGCGGATATTTATCTGTTACCACAGCTGTATGCAGCCCATCGCTACAACGTCGAACTGAGTACATACCCGCGTATTCAGCGGGTCGAGCGTCTGGCCATGCAACATCCGGCCTTTCAACAGGCACACCCTGATGCACAATCGGACAAGCCGGAGTAGGCTGCCCTCATGAAGATTCTTGGTCTGCAACTGATATTCGGTGATTTTCTCGCGCGCAGCGTGCGGGGGATCCCGTGTGCGCCGCCCGCAGGACAGTGATTGCGCTGGTTTAACCACTCTCACTTTCCTGCAAGGAGCCAGTCATGGCTGATCTCTACGAAAACCCCATGGGCCTGATGGGCTTTGAATTCATCGAATTCGCGTCACCGACTCCCAACAGCCTGGAGCCTGTGTTTCAGATGATGGGTTTCACCAAAGTCGCGACCCATCGTTCCAAGGACGTGACCCTGTATCGTCAGGGCGCGATCAACCTGATCCTCAACAATGAACCGCATAGCCTGGCCTCATACTTTGCCGCCGAACATGGCCCTTCGGTATGCGGCATGGCGTTCCGCGTGAAAGACGCGCAAAAGGCCTACAACCGGGCACTCGAACTGGGTGCACAACCGCTGGAAATCGCCACCGGCCCCATGGAATTGCGCTTGCCCGCCATCAAGGGCATCGGTGGCGCGCCGCTGTACCTGATCGACCGTTTCGGTGAAGGCACGTCGATCTACGACATCGACTTCAACTTCATTGACGGCGTCGACCACCACCCGGTCGGTGCCGGCCTTAAATTCATCGATCACCTGACCCACAACGTGTATCGCGGTCGCATGGCGTACTGGGCCGGGTTCTATGAAAAGCTGTTCAACTTCCGCGAGCTGCGCTATTTCGACATCAAGGGCGAATACACCGGCCTGACCTCCAAGGCCATGACCGCCCCGGATGGCATGATCCGCATTCCCCTGAACGAAGAGTCGTCCAAGGGCGCCGGGCAGATCGAAGAGTTCCTGATGCAGTTCAACGGCGAAGGCATTCAGCATGTAGCGTTCTTTACCGATGACCTGATCAAGACCTGGGACGCGCTGAAGGAAACCGGCATGCGTTTCATGACGGCGCCGCCGGATACTTACTACGAAATGCTTCAGGGAAGACTGCCCGATCACGGTGAGCCGGAGGCCGAGCTCAAGTCACGCGGTATTCTGCTCGATGGCTCTTCCGAAGGCGGCGAGCGTCGCTTGCTGTTGCAGATATTCTCCGCAACGCTGATGGGCCCGGTGTTTTTCGAATTCATTCAGCGCAAGGGCGACGACGGGTTTGGCGAAGGCAACTTCAAGGCGCTGTTCGAATCCATCGAGCGTGACCAGATACAGCGTGGTGTACTGACGCCGGATTGAGCGATAACCGGAAGTGTCCGCCTTGCGATCAGACGAGCCTGCTCAGGCTCGTTCTGAGTCATTTGTGCTTGAGCACGTCAGCCTGCCGATTGAGAGACGAGATATAACGCTCGGTAAATTCATGCGCCGGCATGGGACGACCATACAAATAGCCCTGACCCTCGTCGCACACATAATGGCGCATCAGACTTTCCTGCTCGCGGGTTTCTATGCCTTCTGCCGTGACCTGGAGATTGAAGCCGTTCGCCAGCCTGATAACGGCCTCAATGATGACTTCGTCTTTCTTGCTGCGCTCCACGCCACTTACGAATGAGCGGTCAATTTTCAGCCGTGTCACCGGATAGTCTTTCAGCAGGCTCAGGGACGCATAGCCGGTACCGAAATCGTCGAATGCAATGCCCACACCCAATGAGCGAAGGTGGCGCAGCGGTTCCATGATGCGCTGTTCGTTTCGCAGGATGATGTTTTCCGTGATCTCCAGCTCGAGAGCGTGTGCCGGCAAGGAAAAGTCTTCAAGCGCACTTTCAACCATTTCGGCAAAGTCACGCATGCGAAACTGCGCGGCGAACAGGTTGACGCCGATGCGGAATTCGTCACAGCCGGTATTTCTCCATTGCGCTGCCTGCTCACAGGCTGAACGCAGGATCCATTCGCCCACCGGCACCGCAAGAAGACCTGCTTCCAGTGCAGGTAGAAAAACCGCTGGGGACACCACACCCAGTGTCGGATGGTTCCAGCGAATAAGGGCTTCGGCTCCGGTAATACGACCGTCCGCAAGGCGTACCTGAGGCTGATAGTACAGCTCGAACTCTTTGTTGGCCCACGCCTGACGCATCGATGAGCTGAGCGCGCCTCTTCTTGACGCGGTCTGTCGATGCTCGGAGGTGAAGGTGCGAACAAGGGAACGTCCGTCAGACTTGGCCTGGTAGAGCGCCAGATCCGCATTGCCGAGCATTTGCTCCTCGTCGTAGTCGCAGCCGGATCTTACGGAGACGCCGATGCTGGCACCGATGTAGATTGAATTGTCTTCAAACTCAATCGGCTCCTCGATGACCGCGATGAGCTCTAGGCCCAGCCTGGTCGCGTTGTCAGGGTCTGCCGTGTCTGACAGGAACACGACAAACTCATCGCCGCCCAGACGCGCGACCATATGGCTGGCCGAGACGTTTTCGCGAAGACGAAGAGAGGTCACCTGGAGCACAAAATCCCCCGCAGCGTGGCCCAGCGTGTCGTTGACGTCTTTGAAACCGTCCAGATCGATCAGCAGGATAGCTGCTGGCAGCTGCGCATCGCACGCCTCCTTGATCCGCCTTTTGAGTGTCGATCGATTGGCAAGCCCGGTCAGATGATCGTATTCAGCCGCATGCTTGAGTAATTTGTCCGCCTCGACACGCTGGGTGACGTCACGAATGATCGCTCCGAATTGTGGCTCGCCGGCATACGTCCATTGTGAGAGCGAGAGCTCGATGGGGATTGTATGACCGTCGCGATGGATGGCCGTCAGGTTGATGGATTTTCCGATAATGGAGGCCGGGCCGCCTGCAGACACCCTCGACAGACCTGCATGATGTCTGGAGCGCATTTCGGGCGGAATAATGATATCGAGAGGCTTTCCCATGGCGTCCTCGGATCGATGCCCGAAAATGAGCTCGGCCGAGTTGTTCCATGAGATGATCCGGTTTTTGCTGTCCGAGCAGATAATCGCGTCGGGTGAAGTCGAGGTGATATTCATGAAGCGGGCGTGGCTGTCTTCATTCTCGAGCGCGAGCCGACGCAATTCCATTCTTTCGATGACCATGACCGCCAGGTCCTGAAGAATCAGTTGGTCTCGCTCCGAGAAGGTCTCCCGAGGTTTATTGTCGATCAGGCACAGGCTGCCCAGCACATGACCGCTGGCGGTTATCAGCGGCGCCCCGGCATAAAAGCGAATATAGGGGGCGCCTACCACCAGAGCGTTTGAGCTGAATCTCTCATCCTGCAATGCATCAGGCACCAGAAAAACGTTACGGCCCATGAGCGCAAAATTACAGAATGAGACGTCACGGCCCGTTTCGCAGACATCGAGGCCGATACGCGCCTTGAAGAATTGCCGATCGCGATGAACCAGCGAAATCAGCACAATGGGCACATCGAAAATCCGCGATGCCATTTGCACGATCTGATCGTATTCGTGCTCAGGTGGGGTATCCATCAACGAAAAAGCATTCAAGATACGAATACGTTCTTCGTCATCATCGCCGACCGGGTAAGTGTTCATTTGAGGCTATCGCGATAAGCTGATCGCAGCTGAAACACGAAGCGACCGATGTGCAAGGCCGCTGTGCCGGTTGCGGTGACAGCACCGTGCCAGCATGCGCTTGAGCCACGCCGGAAAAGCAACGTTCGATACATTGGCATTGGAGCACCTCTCACAGTAGCGTATCGGCAGCTGTTTTCGGACAGCTCAGAAGCTGTATCGTCAAAAAGCCGGATACCTGTAATGACTTCTTGAGCAACTAGCCTGCGGGGCATTCATTCAACTAAGCCCCGCGTGACCTCGGTGTAACAACGTATTCGGGTTAGTGGCGCTAAGGTATGGAAACTGCATGGCGGGTTTCACTGCCAATTTGATGACAACCCTATGAAACGGCTTTCCTTTATTTCGACGAGGCTTACACCTTCGGCGCTCAGCAAAGCGTTGATCGGCTTCATTGCCCTGGTCTGTCTATCGCTGACCCTGGCTACCGTCTGGCAGATGAATCAGTCGAAGCTCGAGCGCGCGGCCACCGCCAGGATTGCGGTGTCCAATATCGTGCTTGCCGCTGAGCAGCAGGCTCAAGACACCCTGCAACAGACTGACAATACGCTGCGTGACCTTGTCGAGCGTGTGGAACAGGACGGGGTCGCAGGCCAGCAGCAAAGCCGCTTGACCAGGCTGATGGCTCAAGACCTGATAAACGTCAAAGGGCTTCAGGGGCTGTTCATCTACGATGCTCAGGGCAACTGGGTCGCCAATTCCTTTGCCAATGGCGTGCACACCAGAAACAACCAAGACCGCGATTACTTCATTTACCATCGCGATAACCCTGACCCGTCCATTCATGTAGGGTCTATCGTAGAAAGCCGTAATACCGGGGACATGGTCATCCCGGTCAGTCGGCGTATCAATGCTGCGGATGGCAGTTTTGCTGGCGTTGCACTGGCCACCGTACCGGTGGCTTATTTCCAGGCGTTTTTCCAGCGCATGGATGTAGACGACAAGGGGGTGATCTTTCTCGCTCTGAACAATGGTGACCTGCTGGCGCGACGCCCCACATTAACCGCACTGATGACCACCAATGTCGCCAAGGGCGATATCTTCACTCGCTATCTGCCCTACAGCGACAGCGGCACCGCGGTGATCAACTCCGTGGTGGACGGGGTGGAAAGGATCTACGCCTATCGGCGGGTGTCCGGGTTGCCGATCGTCGCCGCTGCAGGCGTCTCCTGTCAGCATGTGTTCGCGCCCTGGTGGGCCTATGCACACCGGTCCATGACCATCACCGGCATTATTATCCTTGCGCTGGTTTTGCTTGGCGTCCTGCTGTACCGGCAAATCCAGCAGTTGATCAATGCGGAAGGTGAACTGAACATCGCCAGGAACGAGCTGGAGATCATCGCTCACACGGACAGCCTCACGCACCTGGCCAATCGACGCTGCTTCGATGCGGCCTTGCAGCAGGAGTGGGGGCGGGCGAGCCGGAATACTGCAACTATCGCGATCATTCTGCTGGATATTGACTGGTTCAAACAATACAACGACACCTACGGTCATCTGCAGGGAGACGACTGCCTGAAGCAAGTGGCTGGGCTCATAGGCAACAGTCTTGACCGGGCTGGGGATATCGCGGCACGTTACGGCGGCGAAGAGTTTGTCATTCTGCTGCCTGAAACCGACCTGGCAGGGGCGCTGAAGATCGCGGAAAAAATCAGATCATCCGTTGAAACCACTCGTATAGAGCACTCGGCCAGCCCGCTGGGCAAACTGACCATAAGCTCGGGCGTGGTGTCGATCAACGCAGCAGAGAAGGATGGACATACCGCCGCGTTGGCGGAAGTGGATCGGTTGCTTTACCTGGCCAAAACCAAAGGGCGTAACCGCGTCGAAGGTCGGCTGATTCACGGCTGGCATGGAGCGAGCCATTTTGCCAGGGTATCAACCGCCTCTTCCTGAGTCAGTCTGACGGACGGCTACCGCCCATACGCTCGCTGATGGCCTGCGCCGTTTGCAAAAGCCGCCTGGCCGCCAGATTCTGCGTCTCGTCGTTCAACACCGATCCCGGCCCAACCACGGTGATCACGCCTACCAGCTTGTTGCCCATGGCGAACAGCGGCGAAGAGGCTGCGTTTATGCCCGGCATCAGCAAGCCCTGAATCTGGTGGACGCCCGTCGTACGGATCTGCTCGATATGCAGCTTGACGTCGCGCAACTGGTCGGCACTCAGCAAAGGCATTTCCTGCTCGCGAAGCGCAGCGGTTTCGCGCTCGTTCAGAAAGCTGTCGAACACCAGGCCGGTAGACGAGCCGAGCAACGGCAGCACCGAGCCGATCTGCGTCACCAGCGTCACTGCGCCCATCGACGCTTCGACATACACCACGGTCGGCCCTTTGTTGCCCCATACCGCCAGGAAGCAGGTCTGGTTCAATTCATCACGCAGGCTGGCCAGCCAAGGTGCCGATACTTTCAGCACATCCAGCTTGCCGAGTGAGGCCAGCCCGACCTGCAACGCTTCGCGCCCCAGCTCGTAGTGATTGTTGACAGCATCCTGTTCGGCAAAGCCACTGGCAATCAGCGCCTGTAGATAACGATGAACCTTGCTGGCAGGCATGCCCAGATGCTCGGCGAGTTTCGACAGGGAAGTGGAGGGCGACAGTTCGGCCAGCGCCTTGAGCACGCCCAGCCCAACTTCGGCGGCCTGAACCTTTTGCTGACGTCCGCCTGTCGGGCTTTCGATGTCCTGGGTCATGGGTGCTGTGCGCCGATCGGGAAAGGCAGCTTTATAGCTTGACCGGCTGGCAAACTCAAATTACGTTATGCGTAATCGTTTTACGTTAAATGATGTTTCACCCGTCTCTGCCCGACCCCATAACAACAAGAGGTCCAGATGGCTATTCACTCCCGTTCCGACGCATTGGCTTATCAGTCGGGTTTTGGCAACCAGTTCAGCAGCGAGGCACTGCCCGGAGCATTGCCGATTGGCCAGAACTCTCCGCAGAAACACCCGCTGGGGCTGTATGCCGAGCAGTTCTCGGGTACTGCCTTCACGGTCGCGCGCAGCGAAGCCCGGCGTACCTGGTTGTATCGCATCAAACCTTCGGCGGCCCATCCGCGTTACCAACGCATGGGTCGGCAGATCGCCGGTCAGGAGCAGGGCCCGATCAACCCCAACCGGCTGCGCTGGAACGCCTTCGATATCCCCGCCGAGCCTGTCGATTTCATTGACGGCCTGATCCCCTTGGCCAGTACCTCGGCGGCGGATCAGGCAGACGGTGTGAGCGTTTACGTATACGCAGCCAACACTTCGATGCAGCGTGCGTTTTTCAGCGCCGATGGCGAATGGTTGATTGTGCCGCAACAGGGGCGACTCAGAATCATCACCGAATTAGGTCTGCTGGACATCGAACCGCTGGAAATCGCCGTACTGCCGCGAGGCATGAAGTTTCGCGTGCAACTGCTCGACAGCAGCGCCCGTGGTTACATCTGCGAGAACCACGGGTGCGCCTTGCGCCTTCCGGAGCTTGGCCCGATCGGCAGCAACGGGCTGGCCAACCCGCGTGATTTTCTGACGCCGGTGGCCTGGTTTGAGGACAATCAGCAACCGATGGAGCTGGTGCAGAAGTTCCTCGGTGAACTGTGGTCGACACACCTGGAGCATTCACCCTTTGATGTGGTGGGCTGGCACGGCAACAACGTTGCGTACAAGTATGATCTGCGGCGTTTCAACACCATCGGCACGGTCAGTTACGATCACCCGGACCCGTCGATTTTCACTGTGCTGACTTCACCAGGGGCAACCCACGGCCAGGCCAATATCGATTTCGTGATCTTCCCGCCGCGCTGGATGGTGGCGGAAAACACCTTTCGCCCGCCATGGTTCCACCGCAACCTGATGAACGAATTCATGGGCCTGATCGATGGCGCCTACGACGCCAAGGCTGAAGGCTTCATGCCCGGGGGCGCCTCGCTGCACAACTGCATGAGCGCGCACGGTCCGGATAATGTCACGGCAGAAAAGGCCATTACTGCCGAGCTGAAACCGCACAAAATCGAAAACACCATGGCCTTCATGTTCGAGACCGGCAAGGTATTGCGCCCCAGCCGCCACGCGCTTGGCTGCCCGCAACTGCAAGCCGATTACGATGCCTGCTGGAACGACATGACCAGGACATTCAACAAGGAACCGCGCCAATGACTGGTTCTCTTAATCGTCGCAGTTGGGTGGCATCGGCCAACGAGCACGCTGATTTTCCGTTGCAGAACCTGCCGCTGGGCGTGTTCAGCCACGGCGCTACCGGACCGCGTGGTGGCGTGGCGATTGGCGATCTGATTGTCGATCTGCGCGCAGCGACAGCCGCGGGTTTTTTTCACGGGCAGGCCGCCGAGGCTGCCGAAGTGGCCAGCCGCGATCAGCTCAACGATTTTTTTGCGCTGGGCGCGCCAGCCCGTCAGGCATTGCGCAGCGCATTGTTGCAACTGCTGGATGCGGACAACCCGCAACGTGACAGTGTGCAGGCGGTTGCAGGTTTGCTGCTGCCGATGAGCGAGTGCAGCCTGCACATGCCGGCGCGAGTAGGTGATTATTCTGACTTCTACGTCGGTATTCATCATGCGCTGAACGTCGGCAAGCTGTTCCGTCCGGACAACCCGCTGCTGCCCAACTACAAATATGTGCCGATTGGCTACCACGGCCGGGCATCGACCCTCTGCACATCCGGTACGCCGGTCCGGCGGCCCAATGGGCAGACCCTTGCGCCGGGTCAGGACGTTCCGGTTTTCGGTCCCTGCAAACGCCTGGATTACGAACTGGAGCTGGGTGTGTGGATCGGGCCGGGGAATGCGCAGGGCGATGCCATCGCGATTGACCGGGCCGCGGAGCACATCGCCGGGTTCTGCCTGCTCAACGACTGGTCGGCGCGTGACATTCAAGCGTGGGAATACCAGCCGCTGGGTCCGTTTCTGTCCAAGAGTTTTGCCACGACGATCTCGCCCTGGGTGGTAACCGCCGAAGCGTTGATACCCTTTCGCAGCGCTCAGCCAGCGCGTCCGGAGGGTGATCCTCAGCCGCTGCCGTACCTGCTTGATCAGAATGATCAGCAGGGTGGCGCGCTGGACATCGAACTGGAAGTGCTGCTGCTCACCGCGCAGATGAAGGCCGAGGGGTTGAAGCCTTACCGGCTGGGTCTGAGCAATTCGCTGAACATGTACTGGACCGTGGCGCAGATGGTCGCGCACCACAGCGTCAACGGCTGCAAGCTGCAACCGGGCGACCTGCTCGGCACCGGTACGCTTTCCGGCCCTCAGGCAGGTCAGCACGGCAGCCTGCTGGAGATGACCGCAGGCGGCAAGCAGTCAGTGGCGTTGCCCAACGGTGAAAAGCGCATATTCCTGGAAGCCGGCGACGAAGTGATCCTGCGTGCCCGTTGTCATCGGGAAGGGCAGGTGTCGATTGGCTTTGGCGAATGCCGGGGCGTCGTGCTCGACTGAAAAAATGAATCAGAAGCGTCAGGGAGTCACTTCGTACCAGCCCAGAAACATGTTCAGCGCCGACTCGACCACATCACTCTGCTCCTGAGGGTTGAGCAGTGCGGCATTGAAGGTCACCTGTGGCCAGAATGCGAACGACTTGAGCAGCGCGTGCATCTGCGTCGCCGCAAAACCGGGGTCGACCGGCTTCAGACGACCGCCTTTCTGGGCTGCCCGGATCCACGCGCTGAAGGTTTCTTCGCGCTCATTGATACGGGCCATCCACACTTGAGCGCGCTCGGGTGAGTGAATGGTCGCGCCCACCACGACACGCGCCAGGTCGAGAAAATTACTGTTGGTGAGGTTGCGCATCTTGCCCCACAGCAGGTCTCGAAGTTGCTCGCGCAGACTGACATTGGGGTGATAAATCACTTCCGATTGTGGCGGAGCACAGTTCCACAGACGCTGCAGCATCTCGGCGAACAGTTCTTCCTTGCTGGGGAAATGGTTGTAGACCGTGCGTTTGGACACCTCGGCCCGAGCAGCGATGCGGTCCATGCTGGTGACCTCGAAACCACGATCGCCAAATTCGGCAATAGCTGCCTGGACGATGGATTCGCGTTTCTGATCGGTGAGGCGCATGGGTGCGGTCATAGGTTCGCTTCAAACGGACGTTTAGAGAAAGTTACACTCAGCAGTTTACTTGTCGCCAAGGATCATGCAAGCTTAAAACTACACCGTGTAGTGTAAAACACTGTTACATATTTTTCATCGCGCATCCTGCAACGGGATCACGTACAAAGTATGCACGGCTGGAGCCTCAACCTGTCCCCAGGAGTCAGCAAACCATGGCCTCGACACATCAGAAAAAGGATGCTTCTTCACTGCCTGTCCTGTCCCGTCATGAGGGGCGATATCGGAACCACGCGACGATGAAACCGGCGAGTCTGCTGCGAACACTCCGCATTTTCTGGGATCAGGCATTCAATAAGCCCAAGGATACGCGCCCCGCAGGCGAAATTCCGGTACAGCCGCTGTCGCGTCAGCAGTTGCTGGCAGCGCCGAACAACACGGTGTACCGCCTCGGGCATTCGACGGTCCTGCTCAAATTGCGCGATCAGTTCTGGTTGACCGACCCCGTGTTTGCCGAGCGCGCGTCGCCGGTGCAGTGGGCAGGGCCGCAGCGCTTTCACCAGCCGCCGATCAGCCTCGAAGAGTTGCCGCCGATCAAGGCGGTGATCCTTTCGCACAACCACTACGACCATCTGGATCGTATGGCGATCAAGGCGCTGACCGACAAGACCGAGCATTTTCTGGCACCGCTTGGTGTGGGCGATACGCTGATTGAATGGGGCGTACCCGCGCACAAGGTCCGCCAACTGGACTGGTGGCAGTCCACCGAAGTGGCGGGCATCGAGTTTGTCGCTACGCCGTCGCAGCATTTTTCCGGGCGTACGCTGCTCGACAGCAACCGCACCCTGTGGGCGTCCTGGGTGATGATCGACGGCGATCAGCGGATCTTTTTCAGTGGCGACAGCGGCTACTTTGATGGCTTCAAGACCATCGGCGAGCAATACGGGCCGTTTGATCTGACGTTGATGGAAACCGGGGCCTATAACGTCGAATGGCCGCATGTGCACATGCAACCCGAGCAGACGCTGCAGGCACATCTGGACCTGCGTGGTCGCTGGTTGCTGCCGATTCACAACGGCACCTTCGACCTGTCGATGCACGCCTGGCACGAACCGTTCGATCGTATCCTGGCGCTGGCCTGGGAGCAGAATGTCTCGATCACCACGCCGATGATGGGCCAGCCGTTTTATGTGCAATACCCGTGTCGCGGTTTGACATGGTGGCTGGGCGTCGATGAAGTTGCCGAGCCTGAACCCGAGCCCGAGCAGCACGGCCGCGTAACGAACTGCAAATGCCCTCGGCAGAATGCCTGAAACTGCCCGCGCCATTGCTGAACTGATTTTTAAATAGCAGCACCCAGATTTTGATTTGTCATATGAGCACGCGCCCGGCCTAATCCTGACCATCAAAAGTGATGGTGACGGTATGCAGGTGCGTAGCTCGGCGGTTCGGAATATGGGGTTGATGGTCAGTATCGTACTGGTGGCGCTAAACCTGCGCCCATCGATGGCTGCGGTCGGTCCGTTGCTTGCGGCGATTCGTCTTGAGGTGCCGCTGGGCTTCGGGATGGCGTCGTTACTGACCATGCTGCCGATCATGGCCATGGGGCTGGCGATGTTTTTCGGCATCGGCATTGCGCGTTACCTGGGGACGCATCGCAGCATCCTGCTTTCACTGGTGCTTATCGGCCTGGCAACCCTGGCGCGTCTGGTTCTCGATTCTGCTGCCGAACTGATTTTCAGCGCTGTGCTGGCGGGTCTCGGCATTGCCTTGATTCAGGCGCTGATGCCCGCATTGATCAAATCGCGTTTCAAGGTCAACGTCTCATTGTGCATGGGCCTGTATGTGACTGCGATCATGGGCGGAGCGGCTCTGGCCGCATCATTCAGCCCATTGGTGATGAGCAGCAGCGGCAGCTGGCGTGTCGGTCTGGCGGTGTGGTCGCTTCTGGCGCTGTTGGCAGTGTGCTTCTGGTTCGCCCAGCGGCGCGTGTTGCAGGTCGACGCTTCAGGCGCTGCCGGGCCCCGGCAGGCTTTTTCCCACATGCCTCGGGCCTGGATGCTGGGAGTTTTCTTTGGCCTCGGTACTGCGTCCTATACCTGCGTGCTGGCCTGGCTTGCGCCGTATTATCTGGAGAACGGCTGGAGCGAGCAGGATGCCGGGCTGTTGCTGGGCTTTTTGACCCTGATGGAGGTCGTATCGGGTCTGCTGGTTCCGGCGCTGGCCAACCGCAGTCGCGATAAACGCGTGGCGCTGGCGGTGCTGCTGGTGTTGATGATGATCGGTTTTACCGGGCTGATTCTGCTGCCGCAGCGGCTGGGCCTGCTGTGGACCTGCTTGCTGGGCTTGGGTATCGGCGGTTTGTTTCCGATGAGCCTGATTGTGTCGATGGACCATGCCGATGATCCTCGGCAGGCAGGCGGCCTGACCGCATTCGTGCAGGGCGTGGGTTACCTGATTGCCAGCCTGTCGCCGCTGTTTGCCGGAATAATCCGCGACCTGACGGGCAGCTTTGCAGGCGCATGGTGGTCACTGATAGCGTTGGTCGCGATCATGCTGTTGATGGTGGTGCGGCTCGATCCCCGACGCTATGCTGAGCACCTGCGCAGCGCCGGCGTCAAACCGGTCATTATTGGCGAGGGGGCGGCATGATTGCATTTTGATGCTATCTTGTTCGCGTGGACCTGATCGTCCGGTCGCAGTGCCAGCGAGATGCCTCAATGCTCAACAGTAATGCCCTGAGAAAGCTGGACATGCAGGACCTGATGGTCTTTGTCTCGGTTTATGAACAGCGCAACCTGACCCTGGTCGCAGATGCGTTGCATGTCAGTCAGTCAACGGTCAGCTACTGCCTGAAAAAGCTGCGCGCCAACTTCGAAGACGATCTGTTTATCTGCACCCGCAATGGCATGCGTCCGACCCGCAAGGCATTGGCCATGCACACCCATGTGCAGCAGATTCTCGAGTCGGTCAACTTGTGTCACGACGGCCTGGGCCTGTTTGATCCGACCCGCATGCAAACCACCTTCACGGTATGTGCCCCCGAGTATTTCGAGCTGCTGGTATTGCCGCACTTGATGCGCGACTTTGTCGCCGCTGGTTTTTCGGTAACGGTCAATGTGCAGAAGCTTGAGAAGCAGTTGCCCGCCGAGCAATTGAACGACGGTCGTTTTGACCTCGCCCTGTGCTTCGGACCGGGCTTTCACCGAGTCCCGGACAGCTTGGTTTCACAAGTGTTGCTTGAAGATGATCTGGTCTGCGTCATGGACGCCCGGTTCGCGCCGCTCAGCGCCCTGATCGACATTCAGACCTTCATCGGGCATCGCCATGTGTACCCGACGCCATGGACGTCCGACACCAACATGGTCGATGGCTGGCTGCAACGGCAGGGGCTGGAGCGCAACATTGTCGCGCGCGCGAACAGTTACCGCGCGGCGTTGCAATTGCTCGAGGGCACAGATTTCATTCTGGTGCTGCCAAGGCGCATTCAGACCCTGCTGGGCAATGAGCCATGGATTGCCGTGTTCGAGCTGCCGCCGGATCTGCCTGGTTTCAGTCTGGACATGCTGTGGAGCGCTCAGGCCGATCAGGACGAGGCCAGTGGCTGGCTGCGTGAGCAAGTCGTGAAGGTCTGCGCCGAGCGCGGTCTGCTCTGACGCGTGGTCAGTTGCCAGACTTGTCTTTCTGCGGGTCTGGCGAAGTACCAGGCCGCGGTTGCTCGCCCTGTTGATTGAGCTGTTTGTTCTTCTCGCCCACTTTACCGGCGTTTTCCGGTTTGTGATCGAGGTCTTCGCGTTTGGATTCATCTGCCATGACCGTACTCCAGATTATTGGGCTATCTGTTGGTTGGTCACTGAAGGTTCTGCAAGATTCGATTTATATGACACGCGGTCCGGAGCAGTCTTTTTCGGCCCCGAACCGCAAAAACGTGTCAGCTCAGCAGGGTCAATACGTCTTTGGCAGCCTGTGCGGAGCTGGCCGGGTTTTGTCCGGTGACCAGCTTGCCGTCGGTCAGTACGTAGACGCTCCAGTCATCGCCCTTGGAGTAGTCACCGCCCAGTTCCTTGAGCGTGTCTTCAACCAGGAAAGGCACGACATTGGTCAGGCCAACGGCCTCTTCTTCGCCATTGGTGAAGCCGGTGACGCGGCGGCCCTTGACCAGCGGCTGACCGTCCGACGCTTTTACGCGGCGCAGCACGCCCGGCGCATGACACACCAGACCATGAGGCTTGTCTGCCTTGGCGAATGCTTCTATCAGGGCGATCGAGTGCTTGTCTTCGGCCAGATCCCACAGCGGACCGTGGCCGCCAGGGTAGAACACTGCATCGAAATCCGCAGCGTTTATGCCCGACAGAAGGCCAGTATTGGCCAGCACTTTCTGGGCATCGGCATCTTTGGCGAAACGCTCGGTTTCCGGGGTTTGTGCATCAGGCTCGTCGCTTTTCGGGTCTAGCGGCGGCTGACCGCCAGCAGGCGATACCAACGTGACCTCGGCACCAGCATCCTTGAACACATAGTAGGGCGCTGCGAACTCTTCGAGCCAGAAGCCGGTTTTCTTGCCGGTGTCGCCCAGTTGGTCATGGGATGTCAAAACCATCAGGATTTTCATATTCGTGCTCTTCATTGAAGGGTTGAGAGTGTGTAGACACACAAAAGCCTGAAGGGTTGTCAGAATATTTTACGACCATAACGTTTCAAGGCCGGACTTCAACGTTGTGGGTACGTCAAAGCCCGGCCTTGCTTCAGCCGCTGATCATTGCCCTGCAGTTCATTGCTCTTTGCTGAGGTCCACCAGCGGCTCTTTGCGCACCTCAGTCTCGCGACCGTCCTGAATGCTCTTGACCTGGCCAAGCGCCTTGTCGACCGCGCCCTTGTCAGCCAGCAGGCTGTAGCTGATCTGGAACTGACGTTGCTCTTTGGGCGCAATGGTCGGTACCAGATTCAGCGGACGCTGGAAGCGGCGGTTGTAGGAGAAGCTGGTGCCCGGTTCCAGTCCGGTCACGTAACCCTGGCCTTTGGTGTCAGTGTTTTTCCACAGTGAAAACACCGGCAATTGCCTGGTATTGAAACCGACCGACACACCCAGGCTGCCTGCCTTGTTGTGCAGCACGGTCAGCGTATCGCCCTTGGCATCGCCATAAGGCACGACGTTGTAGACCGTTTCGTCATAATCCGGCGTCGGTGCACGGTAGGTCTGCCAGTCGCCCAGATCACCCTTGGCCTTCTCGTTGAACGGTGAAACCTGCTTGACCGGCGCTTCGAAGCGCGCCCCTTGCTCAAGGAACGGTGTGCTGAAGTTGCTGTGGTACAGCGCCTGGTATTCCTTCGGATAATCGCCATTGTTGGTCAGCGTATCGTTGAGCGAAAAGCTCGTGCTGCCTGGCTCGGTGACCAGTTCGGTCTGCACCGAAAAGTCGACCTTCTTGAACGCCTGCTCCTTCAGCTCACCCTTGAGGCGGATCGCGTAAGGCGGCTTTTCGTCGATCTGCAGCGTCACTTTGCTGGCCGGAATGTTGGCAGCGCGGCCGTGCAGGGTCAGCAGTTCGCCATTGTCCATGCCCGGGTGACCCACCCACTCGTAGCCGCAACGGGTCACCAGTTCGTTGAAACCCTCCAGCCAGCCCAACCCGCCGCGGCCATTGAGTTCGATGAAGGCCGGATTGACCACATCCTTGACCGGTGAATCCCAACCCATGCGTACATCACCCACCGATGCCTGCAGCACGTTCATACCGCGGGTAGGCACCACAGAAAGCTTCATTGTGCCGTTGTCGATATCGATGATGCTCACGCCTTCCTGACGACCGCCGTGCAGGGTTCGCATCGTGACAGTGAACGGCTTGTCGGTCTTGACGCCCAGTTGCTGACTGGTGATCTGCTGATTCTGCGCAGCCTTGTCGGTGTCGAGCAGCACGTAGTCCCAGGCAAACACACTGGAAGCGGCTGTGAGGGCGCCGAGGCCTACGAGCAGGGGAAGGGATTTCATGGTGGTGGTCCTTCTGTAATTATTGGAATTATGGTGCTGCCTATCGTTTGAGCAGCTATTTAACGCCTAGTTAATCGATTCAGCAATGGGCCGATTCCAGACAAAGTGCTTTTCAATCAACATGGCACTGAAGACGCAGAGTGCGACGTTATCGAAGTAACTCGCCGAGGGACGAAAAGGTGACCTGAGTCGAGCCCCAATTCACCTTACACCACAGAACCGGCATGTGACGCAGAGCGTCACGAACTGCATTCCTACGCGGAGCGTTGGAACGATGGTCAAACAGCAGCCGCTCTCAGCGCATTGCTTTTTTACCGCGATGGCACTGACGACGCAGTNAGCCGCACCGGACCATGGATGGTCCGTTGCGGCGACCCCCGAATCAGTGTCAGGGCGAAGGAACCCGACGAAGTCGGGCCGGAAACAGGAGCGAGGGGATTTGCCTACTTTGGCCCCATCAAAGTAGGTCGCCGAGGGGCGAAAAGGTGACCTGAGCCGAACCTCAATCCACCTGAAATAACAGAACCGCGGTGTGACGCAGAGCGTCACGAACTGCATTCCTACGCGGAGCGTTGGAACGATGGTCAGTGGTGTCTGAGTCGGTTTTAGCCAAACTGCCCTGAAGCGCTTTTTTTTCCGCGATGGCACTGACGACGCAGAGTGCGACGTTAGTGACGGCTGAGTCCTGGCGCTGATCCGGGGGTAGCCTGGCGTCCTGCCAGGGCGAAGGAACCCGACGAAGTCGGGCCGGAAACAGGAGCGAGGGGGTTTGCCTACTTTGGCCCCATCAAAGTAGGTCGCCGAGGGGCGAAAAGGTGACCTGAGCCGAACCTCAATCCACCTGAAATAACAGAACCGCGGTGTGACGCAGAGCGTCACGAACTGCATTCCTACGCGGAGCGTTGGAACGATGGTCAGTGGTGTCTGAGTCGGTTTTAGCCAAACTGCCCTGAAGCGCTTTTTTTTCACCGCGATGGCACTGACGACGCAGAGTGCGACGTTAGTGACGGCTGAGTCCTGGCGCTGATCCGGGGGTAGCCTGGCAGGACGCCAGGCTAGCCGCACCGGACCATGGATGGTCCGTTGCGGCGACCCCCGGATCAGTGCCAGGGCGAAGGAACCCGACGAAGTCGGGCCGGAAACAGGAGCGAGGGGATTTGCCTACTTTGGCCCCATCAAAGTAGGTCGCCGAGGGGCGAAAAGGTGACCTGAGTCGAACCTCAATCCACCTCAAGCNACCTGAGCCGAACCTCAATCCACCTGAAATAACAGAACCGCGGTGTGACGCAGAGCGTCACGAACTGCATTCCTACGCGGAGCGTTGGAACGATGGTCAGTGGTGTCTGAGTCGGTTTTAGCCAAACTGCCCTGAAGCGCTTTTTTTTGACCGCGATGGCACTGACGACGCAGAGTGCGACGTTAGTGACGGCTGAGTCCTGGCGCTGATCCGGGGGTAGCCTGGCAGGACGCCAGGCTAGCCGCACCGGACCATGGATGGTCCGTTGCGGCGACCCCCGAATCAGTGTCAGGGCGAAGGAACCCGACGAAGTCGGGCCGGAAACAGGAGCGAGGGGATTTGCCTACTTTGGCCCCATCAAAGTAGGTCGCCGAGGGGCGAAAAGGTGACCTGAGTCGAACCTCAATCCACCTCAAGCCGCAGAACCGCCGTGTGACGCAGAGCGTCACGAACTGCATTCCCACGCGGAGCGTGAGGAACGAGAGGTGCCTCTGCCAAACGTGTAGTGACCCAAGTGCGCATGGGCCCGCAACGCTGTATTGACCGACGCCCGTTTTCGAACCTGCGGTACCCAGCCATTAATACCGGGGGCGTTGCAGGAACGGTCATTGAGACTCAGGTGACTGAGCCCGAACCTGATCGGCCGCCTCACCCAACAACCGCTCGATCTGCGCATGCTCCCAGCCACTGAGCAAACTGACCGGGTCGGTACGCAGCCAGCTTTCGAACGAGCCTTCCCGACCTAGCGGGCAGCAACATGCACGACAGCGAGTCGGGCTGCCATCGGTTATTTCCAGCGTCAGCAGCCAGCCATCGATGTCGACCTGTTGCAGCCCGGAGCCGGAGGGTGCACCGACAAGCTTCAGCGACCGTGTGCCCATCGCAGCATCCCGCATTTGCTGATACACCTCACGAGTCGTCAGAGCTTTCACAGGCTTCACCCAATTCCATTTTGCTGAGTAAAGCACGATTCCTGAATCATGCAGGATGAGATAACGGTCAGCTCAACGGTCTTTCAAGATGTCGACGCCGCGCCGAACAGGCTTTCGATCTCGGGCCGGGTCTGATTGATGGCGCCCAACTGACGGATCAACTCGGCCTGCCTGCTGCCACGTATGCCTGCGGTGGTCATGACTGCGTCGCGCACGTAGGTATAGACACCGCTGACGCCAAACGGAGTGATGTAACGCACGTGCTCGCTGATGCCTTGAGTGATGGCCTTGAAGTGCTCGCTGGCGTAATAGGTTCGACGGGCCCAGGCCGATTCGAACACCAGTTCCATCATGATGATGTTCAGGCGTGATTCCTCGACCTTGTGATCAACATCAGGCGCAGGCGGTGCCGGCTGGGCGTTGTCGTAGGGCTGCGCGAGGTGCAGGCGCAGTTTGAGTACGGCATCGGCAGCGGCCATTTCACTGGCGAGCTTTTCAATGGCCTTGCGGGCGGCGGGCAGGTCATCGCTGGCGAGATGGAAATGCAGGTGCATTTTGTCCAGCGTGGCTGTTTCATTGGGGATCGGATCGGGCAGTCGGTCCACCAGTGTGCTGGAGCCATCCGGCACGTCGTAAGCAATGGTTTGCTCAAACATGTTCTGCTCGTCGGAGAACAGCAGAGCGCTGGCATCCTTGAATTGTTGCTGACTTTCGGCGGATAGAAAGCCGATCTCCACACCGCCATCCAGCACGTAGCCCGGCAGTGGCGTGACGCCTTCGATCAGCGGCCACAAATGACCATCCTTTTCACGCGTCAAGTGATGCTGCACATACCAGCCAAGGCCCTCAAGCCTCGCGCACAGAGGGCCGTGAACATCGCGCCAGTAGGTGGCGAACAGGTCATTGGGAACGCCGTTCCTGCGCAACACCGTGGTATACGAATTTATAACGATGTTTTCATCGCGAGCGCCGTAGTTACCGGAAAATTCTGAGGTATGCATGAGTGCTCTCTGTCCTGAAGATGTTTCTCTCAGGCGCTTCGTCCGCGAGGTTAGTTCAAGGCAAATTACCGGCGGACACATTGGCTCGAAGCGATGCACGGCGAGACGAACAGATGCCCCCGGTAGGCGCCTGCCAGAGTACGTGCCGACACCACCGACCACATCAGTGCCAGCAGCGCGACGAGCCCGGTACCAAACACGTCGAAAAAGCTCAGGTGCAGGGTAGCGCCGAGTTTGAGCGTCGCCAGCGCATACACGCCGAGCGGGAAGGTAAATGCCCACCAGCCCAGATTGAATTCGATACCCTGCTTGAAGTAACGCGCGGTGATCAATACCGCCAGCGCCATCCACCACAGCCCCAGCCCCCAGAACAGCGTACCGACCATCACACCGATTCCAGCCACCACCGTGCCGAGCGACGCCAGGCCGTGGGCGGCAAAGATGGCCGGGGCCTCGTTGCCCATCACCAGCATGCCCAATGCGCCTGTGCCGATAGGGCCGAGTGCCAGCCAGCTCGACGCCGCCATGCTTTCATGAGGCAGTTTGTGCAATGCCAGACGCAACAGCAGAATCACCAGAATGCTCAATGCCACCGGTACCGAGTAGGCCCACAACACGTAGCTGGTGATCAGCACGGTGAACTGCGAATCAGCGGCTGCGAGGTGCGGGGTCAGCAGTCCGCCGCAGGCTGCTGCAACTTCTGCTGCCACCACGGGCAACAGCCAGACAGCGGTCATCTTCTCGATACTGTGTTCCTGACGGGTAAACATCATGAACGGAATCAGCACGCCACACGCCAGGGCCATTGCTACATCCAGCCACCACAATGCTTCGGCCAGCGGCACGATGGCAGTACCCCAGCGCGCCGGACCATACACCAGCAGGCCGCTGATGACAGTTGCCAGCCCCATGGGAATGGTGCCGAAGAACATCGATACGGTGGAGTGCCCGAACACCTGACGCGCCTCGTCGAAAAACAGCAGCCAGCGGCTGGCATACATGACGCTGAAGAGGGCGAACAGGCCTATGTTCAGGAACCATAACGCTTCACCCAGCGGGCGCAATGCAGCAATGTCCCCCGGCAGTTGCGCCAGCGCCAGTGACAAAATTCCGGTGCCCATGGTCACTGCGAACCAGTTGGGGGTGAACTGTCGAACGGCCTCCAGCGGGCTCGTCAGCGCTGCGAGAGGCGCGTTGCCCTTGTTGATAATAGCGAACCTGCTCATGGCCGTATCCTGCTGCTGAATGGGGAACAGGTTTCAGTCTACGCAGTCACAGAAAATCTTATAAACGGGTAATCTATCTTCTTGTTACCTGATTTTCAGGTAGGTTTGCCCGGCTACGGAGTTCAGTCTTGAGACTCAACCTGCGTCAATTACAGATTTTTTGCGCAATCACCCGCTGTGGCAGTACCACCAGCGCGGGTCATGCCTTGTCTTTGTCCCAGTCGGCTACCAGTGCGGCATTGAACGAGCTGGAAAGTGCGCTGGGCACCCGGCTGTTCGACCGGGTGGGCAAGCGGCTGGTCCTCAACGATAACGGCCAGACATTGCTGCCACGTGCCATGAAGATGCTGGAAAACGCCCAGCAGATCGAAGACAGCTTTCTATTGCCGGGCGCGACCTTGAATGCTCGCCTGCGAATCGGCAGTAGCAGCACCATTGGCAATTACGTCGTGCCGCAGATAGTCGGCGCACTGCGCAGTTCGACGCCTCTGCTGCGAGTCGATGTGGACATCGGCAACAGCACACTGATTGCTCGCAAGGTCGCGCAGTTTGAAATCGATATGGGCCTCATCGAGGCACCGTGCCATCTGCCAGAGCTGATCGCTGAGCCGTGGCTGGTCGATGAAATGGTCATTGTTGCCGGCAGCGCTCATCCGTTGGCGCGGCAACAGCAGGTTTCACTGGGGGAGCTGCAAAACGCTGAATGGCTGTTGCGTGAGCAGGGTTCGGGGACCCGGGAGGAGGTCGAGCACTTGTTGCTCAGGCATTTGCACGATCTGCAGGACATGCGCCAGGTAGGCAGTTCGGAAGCGATAATGCGCACCCTTGCTCAAGGCATTGGCATCAGTTGTCTGTCCCGGCGTATCGTCGCCGATCTGCTGCTGAGCGGGCAGTTGCGCACACTCGCCAGCCCGCTGCCGCCGCTCAATCGTCGGTTCTTCATGATCACTCACCGCGACAAGTTCGTCTCACCGAGCCTGGAGCGGTTCAGGGAGGCCTGTCGGCAGTCTGCCGATCAGGCAGGCACGTTGCGCCATGGTTTGAGCCACAACGCCAGCCCGAGCAGCAGCAAAGCGCCGTAAACACAGCTCAGGCCTAATTGCAGCCAGGTGTCGTGAAGCGGGTGCAGGAGCAGGGCGGCGAAGATCATCAGCAGGCTGGCCAGCAGCCAGTGACTGCGCCACGGCAAAACGCCGAGCAACGCCTGACGGCGCATCAGCAGCACGCCTGTGACCAGCGCGCCGCCCAGCGCCGCGATGGCGATACCGGTCAGTCCGAAGACAAAGGGCAGCGTCGCCAGCAGCAGCGCGTTACACAGACTGCCGATCAACTCGCAGTTGAGCGGCAGGCGAGTGTCACCGGCGGCGTAGGCGTAGCGCGCCAGCAAGGCGTTCCAGGCACCAAACATCAGCGGCACGGCAAACCAGGCCAGCAGCTCCGGTAGCGGACCCTCATGGCTCTGATTGGGCAGCAACAGGGTCACCAGCGCACCGGCCGCACCGATCAGCCCGGCTACGGCCGGCAGGGTCAGTAATGTGGCGCTGCCCAGCCCGCGTCTGAGTAGCGACAAACGCTGCTCGCCCGCGCTGCCGCTCATCAGCCCGAGCAGTACCTGGTTCAGGCTCATCAATGCAATAAGCGGCAGGTTGATCAGTTTACGCGCCAGATTGACCCAGGTTACCGCGCCTTCACCGAGCAACGACGCGACCATTCGCTCGAGCAAGGCAAGGCCCTGGCTGGCCAGGTTGCTGCTCAGCAGTGGACCGATGCGTTGCAGCAGTTCGCGCATGGCACCGGCTTCCGATTGCCACTGCCAGGGTCGCCATCCCGAACGATACAAGGCAGGCAACAACACGCCCGGCATCAGCACGCTGCCCAGTACGCACGCGCTGGCCAGCCCGGTCGACGTTGCGGCGTGGCTGAACGTGGCGAGGTAGATGACCGGCGGCAGGTTGAACAGCAGCGAGCCGAGCCCGGCCAGTACGAAGCGCGAACGGGCCTGCAAAGGTACGCAGAACAGCGCGTGAAGCATGAAGCCGGGTGCGCACCAGGCCAGCCAGCGCAGGCCGCTGGCTGCCTGTGCATAGCCGTCGGCGTCCAGCCCCGGACCGATAAGACGCACCAGAAACCCGGCACCGATCGCCAGCACTGCGCTCAATGCCACCCCGGTCAATAACAAACGCGGTGCCATGCCGCCCAGCCAGCGTTGTTGCCGGTCAGCCGGACGTTGCTGATAAAGGGGCAGGGCGGCAGCGCTGAGCAGCCCCGCGGCCAGTGACATGCGCAGCGCTTCGGGCAAAAACATCGAGACCAGAAAGGCATCGCTCTGACTGCCGGCACCCCAGGCTGCTACCAACAGCCATTCACGGGCAAAACCGGCTGCCAGGCCGGTGAGGGTGGCCAGTGTCAGCCAAAGTGTCGAGCCCAGCATCGCGCGCCCTGCCGATCAGTGAAACAGGGTGAACAGGCCTTTGCCGCCCACCTTGTAGTTGAGGCCGCGGGCGCGTTCACCCTTGACCTCGGCATTCGGCCCGCTGACGATCGCATAGGGCGCGACAGGTTTGGACACCACGCTGTTGCCGCCCACTACCGCGCCTTCGCCGATGTCTGCACCGAACGAGAGCAACGCGCGGCTGCAGATCCATGCGTAGTCACCGATAAACACCGGTCCGCCGACCGCCCAGAACTCGGGCTCGGCGAGGTCGTGCCCACCCGCGATAATCAGTACGTGTGAAGCGATGGTGACGTGATCGCCAATCACCAGCCCGCCACGGGCGTCAAGCTGGCAATGCCAGCCCACGGTGGTGTCGTTGCCGATGCGCAGGCTGTCGACACCCAGCACCTCGGTATTGCGCCACACAGTCGAACCCTTGCCGATTTTCGCACCGCCGATGCGTAACCACAGCAGACGCAAGGTATGGCTGGGGATCTTGCAGATCAGGATGTTGTAAGCCTGTTCCCAGGTCCGCAACATGCGGTCACGCAGGGTCGGCCAGTTGATTCCGTACAAAGGAATCAGCGCACCCAGGGTTTCGCTGGACAGCAGTTTGTAGAAGCGCCGCGCCAGCGGGTTTTCGATTCTTGGTTCGATATTCAAGTAGCAGATGAACGACAGGGTTCGATCCTTGATACGTGTTTCGAAGCACACTTCGTTGTCCAGCATCCACTGGTAGGCGGCTTCCAGCTCTTCGAGCGGCACCGCCATCTTGCGCGCGTAGTCGGGCAGTGCCTCTCTGAGATTATGAGAATGCATCATGCGGTGTTTCATGAGGAGGCTCCCGGCTCGGGTGAGGCGTCAGGGTGTTGAGGAGTCGTTTCGGCCCTGGCACGCAGGCGTCTGGTTTCGTGCAGGCTGATGCCGACAAATAGCCAGAACAAGGCAACCAGCACGCTGGTGAAACTGAAGTAGTGGTCAAACAGGCCGCTGAACAGTGCGGATAGAACACCCGTGGTGCAGCCCAGCGCAATGGCGTTTTCCCGAGTCAGCACTACCCGGTCGCTGCCTGGGCGAACTTCTTTCCACCAACTGATGGTCACGGCGATAAACAGCAACATGCCTGGCAGGCCGATCTTGTAGATGAAGTTCAGCCACAGGTTGGAAATGCCGAACTTTGTATAGCCCAGTACCGGTGGGTCGACCTTGAAGCCGATACCGAACGGGAAGGTGGCGACTGCGTCGGGAAAATTACTGTATTCCAGGAAGCGAATCGCGGTACTGGCGTCGTCGGAGGTGAACAACCCCATCAGTCGGTCCTGCAGCGGCGGGTAGAACGCCAGCAGGAAAATACCGGCGACCAGCCCGCCCATCAACAGCCGTCCCAGATGCGGAATGCGTCGCCTGGCCATCAACAGCATCACGGCGATCAGGCTCAGCAGCGCGCCGCGTGAGCCGGTCAGCAACAGACCGATGGCACCCAGTGCCGCCACCGTAAGGCCCAGCCTGCGCGCCGAGCCGGTGCGCGTCATGCCGAAGCAGAACGCCAGCGGCAGCAACATGGCCAGAGCACCGCCCGCCACGTTGGGGTGCATCCACGGCGAGCCCATGCGGCTGGCAAGCGAAAGCAGGCTCTCGCTCAAGATGTCTGCACCGCTGTAGCCCAGGCTACCGAGGATCGGGATGATGGCAGTTGCCGAGCCTTTGGTCACATACACCGTGATCGATAGCAATAACAGCAGCAAAGTCCCGCCGAGCAGCGCCATGACCGCCTTTTCCAGGGTCTTGAGGTCGGTCAGCAAGCGCGGTACCAGAAACAGGATAGACAGGTTGAACAGCCAGCGAACCCAGTTGATCGGGCCGTTGCCGTCGGCGACCACGGTCAACTGGCCGACCAGAAACGGGAACGCACTGAACAGCATCAATGCCACCAGCAGTTTTTCGGTGCTCAGCATTTTGGGCACCGTGTTGCGTTCCTGAAAGACTGCGTGCAGCAGGTAGCTGGCCCAGGTCAGCATGATCAGCGCTTCGGACACCGTAGTACGAACGCCAATCTGAATTGTAGAGTAGGGCAGGAAGGTCCCGATCAGGCAGAACAGCACGAGCCCGCGTACCGGGCGGCGAATGATGGTGGCCGCCGCCGCCAGACCGATTGCTGCCGCCACGACGAATTGTGCAGGCAGCATGCAGATCATCACACCGAATATCAGGCTGAACATCAGCCCCAGGGGTAAGGCCAGTGGCATCAGCGCAATTCCTCCAGCGTCGCGTGTACGCGTTCGCAAAAGGCTTTCAACTGATAGCGCTCTGTCCATTCCCTGGCAACTGCGGGATCTTCTTCGGGCGCATGCGACAACGTGCCCATCAGCCTGATCAGGTTGCCACTGTCGACAGGTGAAAAGCGCGGGCTGTCGGGTGGGGCGATTTCATCCAGCGAAGAGCCTGTGGCCACGGCAACCGGCGTGCCTGTGTTCAGTGCTTCGATCACCGGTAGCCCGAAGCCTTCGCTTCTGGACGGCTGCCAGAGTCGCTCGGCATTTTGGTAGACAGCATGCAGTTCGGCATCGCTGAGGCCGCTGAGCACGTGCAGGCCCGGTAACTGGCGCTGGGCTTCGGTCAGCGGATCGTCGCCACCGACCAGTACCAGTTCCGGGGTGTCGACAAATTGCATGCGTGCGGTCTGCCAGGCATCCACGAACCACTTGATGTTCTTGCGCGGTTCGCGTGTGCCCACGCACAGCCAGTAACGCAGGGGCAGTCGCAGTTGGCTGATATCAGCAGGTTCACCCTTGAAACCTTCTACCAGCAACGGCACCACGCGCAGCTTGCCTTTGACCCTGGGAAACAGGCGCGCGACTTCGTTGGCAGTGAATTGCGACGGCACCCAGATCTGGTCGGCCACTTTCAGCGACCAGGCAATCGACAGGTAGTCGGTCAGCCGGTAGATCCTGGCTTTCAGTCGCGAGCCGTGGCTGTTGTGTTCAGTGATCTGAAACAGATCGTGCAGTTGTAACACGTAGCGCATGTCAGCCGGTTTGCGCCCCAGCGGCAGGCCCATGTTGATGTTGGCGAAGTAGATCTGCACCCCGGCATCACGCAGGGCACCCGGCAGGAAAATGCCTTCGAAGCGCAAGCGATCCGGCAGGCGATGCACCGAGTCCAGCGGTGCGGCCCAGCGTGGGGTGTGCATCAAGCGGCGTACCGGATGATCGTAGGGTGCTACGCCGAACAGCTGCAATTGCACGTCCGGATGCTCACGAAACGCCTGTTCCAGCGCGAAATTCTGGCGACCGATGCCGCTGATGGGGTAACCGGCTGCCGCGCGGTAGTCGAGTCCTATACGCATGAGCGCGATCCTTGCTTGGGGAGCGAAAAGCGGGTGTAGATCACTTCCAGCTGGGCGGCCGAAACGGACCAGTCGTGCCGGGCACGCACATAAACGCGGCCGGCTTCGCCAATCTGGTCGAGCCGTAATGGTTTATCGGTGTATTCAACGATCAGCGTTGCCAGCCCGGACGCGTCTTCGCTGCCCAGGTAATGTTCGCCATTAGTGACCGACAACCCGGAAACGCCTTGCGCGGTGGTGACCACCGGCAGGCCGGCGGCCATGGCTTCCAGCGTCTTGAGCTTGGAGCCGCCGCCCTGGCGCAGGGGCGCGAAGAACATTGAGGCACTGGCCTGCAAGACGCGCAGGTCAGGTACGAAACCCAGCCATTCGATACGCGGGTCAGGCCAGCGTTCACGCCAGGCTTCAGGCAAACCGAAGCCGCCGATGGCAAAACGCACATCGGGTGCCTGAGCCCAGACCAGTGGCATGATTTCGTCCAGTGCCCACTCGATGGCATCTATATTGGGGCCGTATTCGTAGTTGCCGATGAACAGCAGGCGATGGCTGTTACGGTCCGCATGAACGCTGGCGTAGTAAGCGCAGTCGACACTGTTGACGACATAGGACGTGGCCCTGCCGCTCAAACGCGAAAGTACTTTGGCGTCGTCTTCGGTGACCGCGATCAACTCGCCGGTCTGGCGAAATACCCGGGTTTCCCAGCGCCGGTAGCGCCAGCGGTCGTACACGGCGAAGGCATTGGCCCAGCGTGGCAGACGGTCGTAACTGGCGGCGCCAAGGTCTGATTCAACATTATGTTCGGTCAGCACGAACGGTTTGCCCGAGCGCTTGAGTAGGCGTTCGAATGGCTGAAAGAAATAGGTGTGCTGCAACTGGATGATGTCCCAGTCCTCTTCAAGCAATTGCTCGAAGACTTTTTCCAGTTTCGGGGCGTAGCCGTTGACGCTGGCGAGCATCGGCGCAGGTGCAAACGCCACGGCCAGCAACGTGCGCAGGCTTAACAGCGGGCGTCGATCGATCACGATCAAGCGCTCCAGCCAGGGTTCCAGTGCCGAACGAGCGCTGTCGTCCAGCGCGTTCTTGGACTGCACCAGCAGGGTGATGCGATGGCCGCGCGCTGCCAGATTGCGCAGCAAATGGTATTCCCGGGTTTTGCCGCCACTGGTGGTAGGCCAGGGCAGGTAAGGGAGCGTCCATAGAATTCGCATACTCAGGGCTTCCATTCCAGAATTTGCAGAGTCGGCTTCAGCAGCAGAGTGACGCCCTGGCTTGCGGACAATGGGGTGCGGCTGCCACTCAGTGGATCATGCACGACCGCGTCGGTGATATTCGGGAAGTTCAACGAGGTGCCGGTCGCACTCCAGAACATCAGCAGATGAGTGCCATCTTCACGGGTCCACGGCACTGCGTACAGATCGTCCGGTACTCGGCTCACTGCCGGCGGTTCGGCGGGTTGCAGGCGCGGGCCGGTGATCTTCAGAAAATTCTGCAGTGCGGTGTAGACCGGTTTGGGGCTGGCTTGCAGGTCAAGCAGGCCGTAACCCTGATCGCGGGCCGAGGCGCGCTCATCCAGATCGCTGAGATTGAACAGGAAGATGCGCTGGAAATCCATCGCACTCATCAGCGCCAGACGCCGCAGGGTATAGTCGGCCTGACCTGAAGTGCCAATCAGATGTTGCATCTCGACCGGGCCTGCATAGCTTGACCAGCCCCATTCAGTGGCCCACACCTGTTTGACGCCATTGCTGTGCAGCAACTGGTTCATGGCATTGGCGCGCACCAGAAAATCGCGGTCCGGTAGCGAATCGCCTTCGGGGTACTCGGAATATGGGTGGTATGCCGCCACGATATTCTGCTGGCCCAGGCCATTATCGAGCAGGGTCTGTAGCATGTAGCCAGAGGTACTGTGCATCTGACTGTAATAGGCCATGCCCGCAGTGACGATGGTCTTGTCCGGCAGGGCGGCGCGAATCGCGTTGGCAGTGGTGGTCAGCAGGCGTCCATAGGCGGTAGGGTCCTCCTTGGGCAGCCAGACAATGTTCGGCTCGTTCCAGACCTGCCAGTTGTTGACCTGCGGATAGCGCTGGGCCAGGGCGGTCATGCGTGCGGCAAATACGTTGAAATCCGTGGGCGGATACTGATCGCGGCTTTTCGCACCGGCCGACGCACTGCTGGCGAAAGGCGCCGAGCCCACCAGATAAGCCACCGTGTTGTAGTTGTGCGCCTTGATTGCAGCCATGGCGGCATCCAGCTCGGTCAGGGCGTAGCTATCCTTTTTCGGTTCGATCACCGGCCAGTGAATGGTCAGGCGCACCCAGTTGAGGCCCAGTTCGTCCAGGCGGCTCATCTGTTGTTGATAGATGTCAGGCGCAAAATACTGAAACTGCACATTGACGCCCAGAAAGTCCGCCCAGACCACCTCGCGAGGTGCCTTGAGGACCGTTGCCGCGTGGGCCACGCCGCACATTGCTGCGCTGAGCAGTGCGCTCGCGACGATTTGCCGGAATCTGGATGGACGCTGCATGTCACTTCTCCTCGCACGCCTGGCGGAATACATCCCGAAAATGCTCTGCGGTGTGGCTCCAGACTCTGGCCTTGCCCATGTGCGAGGCGTTTTCGGCCCATTTTTTGACCAGCTCCGGATCCGCGCAAGCTTGCGTCAGAGCCTTTGCCAGTCCGTCCACATCGCCTTGCGGATAGATCATGCCGTTGCCGTGCGAGACTTCTTCGGCAAACGAGCGTGCATCAGAAGTAATCACGCCCCTGCCACACGCCACCGCCCATGACAACGCGCCGCTGGTGCCGCGCAGCTTGCCGAGAATCTTCAGTTTGCTCGATTCGCGATAAGGCAGAACCATCACGTGATGAGCCTGGATCACCTGCGGGATCTGCTCGGCAGGCAGGTCCAGTTGCCAGTCGATCAGATCGACAAGGCCTAGCTGGCGGATGCGCAGGCGCAGTTGCTCCAGGTAGCTGCCGGACGGGCCGAAGGCCATTTCCGGCTCGCTGCCGCCAGCCAGGGTCAGGCGTACGGTCGACCTCAACGCAGGCTGTGCGGTGAAAACGCTGGCCAGCGCATCAAGCAGGTCTTCGATTCCCTTGCCGCGATAAATGAAGCCGAAATACAGCAGACGCAAGGGCTTCAAGGGCGGTAACGGGGCGGGAGCGATGGCGACGTTGCCGTGACTGATCACCGCCATCTGTGCGGTTTTCAGCCCCATGCGCTGACGCAGGCTCTGGCTGCCCGCTTGGGTCAGTGTCACCAGGCGGGTCATGTGCTGTGCCAATTGCCGTTCTTCACGCAGGCACAGCGGGTCGGCCAGCACCGTTGCCATTTCCGGCAGCGGTGAGCGCATGCCGCTGACAATCGATAAGGGCCACGGCAGTTTCTCGCGCCGCCACACCAGCCGCTCGGGATCGTGCACTGTCGCGGTCAACGGCAGCTTCGGGAAGCGTCGACGCAAGGCTCGCAGGGCCTGAAACTCCGCCAGCCGTCCGCCGCCCAGTTCGGCATGGACCAGATCGATCTCGCTCCAGTCGGTTTCGGCAACACGCTGTTCTGCGGCACGTGGATCGTTGCCGACACCCAGCAGCGGTGTGCTGACCTGCAGGCCGATGCCTTCAAGCGCATGCCGCAGGTGCCCGGCATAATCGGCGATGCCGTTCTGCTCGGGTGGCAGCGGCGCTAGCAGGGCAATGCGCATCAGCCTCGGCTCCCGATCCGCTTGAGGAAGTTCAATACCTGCTCCGGCACCTCGAAACGACGGCGGTTGATAATGATGCCGTCGACTTTCTTGAATGCGGTATTGAGGTTATTCAAGGTGTCCTCAAGCATCGGCACGGTGGTGTCTTCGGCACGCACCACCAGCACGATCAGGTCAGCCTTGCGCAGCAGCACAAAGGCATCCTGATTGGCGGAAAGTGCCGAGGCGTTGATCAGCACGATTTCACCAGGACTGGCCGGGCCGCGGCCTTCGGTGCGGACCCGATGACCCTGCTCGGTCAGCAATGTGCTCAGCCGCTCGATCACGAACGACACGCCTGCGCCGAACTTGACCGAGGTGAAGCCGATGGTCAGGCCGCGCTCATCTACCTGATCGAGCGGCAAAATACCGTATACCCGGTGCAAATTGGAGGTGAAGGCTGCACTGCGCTCCTGAGCGCGCTCCAGGTCGGGCAGACTGGTCCAGACCGGGACGCCAAAGTTGCTCTCGATCTTGTCGCCGTCGTGGATGCGCTGGTCCAGCAGGTAGAAGAAGTACAGCGCCACAGCGCCCACAACAAGGCTCAGCGGAAAAGCCAGCAGCAGCATCAGCAGGCTTTTCGGGAACACCCGGCTGGGGTTGAAGGTGGCGTCTTCAATGGTCGCGATATTGCTGATCTGGCTGTTGTCCAGCTCACGGTCAATACGCGATTTTTCCAGGCTGTCCTTGTACAGCGCATAGCTCTTCTCGGCCGCATCCAGCTCGTTCTGCAGGCGCGAAAGCTCCGGCTCCAGATTCAATGCCTGCTGGCGGTCGCTTTCCAGCTGCGCGATCTGCGCATTTTGCTGGACGAGCTGGGTTTGCAGGCGCGCGTAGCTGGTCTGCTGATCGGCGTATACGTTCTGCATGCGGTTGTAGATCGGGTTGGGCGTGATGCTTTCGGAGCGCTGGATGGTGGCTTCCTGTTCCTTGAGCAGCTTCTTGAGGTTGCTGACTTCCTCATTGATCGCACGAATCGGCGGCGCCTCTTCCTTGAACGAGCGGAGCATTTCCTGACGCTCCACTTCCTTGCCGTTGATGCGGTTCTGCAAGTCCTGGCGATTGGGGTTCAACGCCAGTTCGCGACCTGCCGAAACTGTCTTGGGTTGCTCTGCCAATTGCTTTTTCAGCAGGTCCAGGCCGGCTTTGGTAGACGCAATGGAACGGGTTGTGTTGTTGCGCTCGGTACGCAGGTCGTTGAGCCCCTGCGAGGTATCCGCCAGGCGCTGGGAAATGCTCACTGCGCTCAGTTGGTTCAGGTAGTTCTGGATTTGCTTCTTGTACTCGATGATGTTCGCGCCGGTCGTCTGCACTTCCGATTCATAGAACGCGTACAGGCTGACCCGGCCCAGTGTCTTGGTACGTTGCAATTGATACTCGGTGATCCACGTCCTGAGCACGGTCTGGGCGATGTCCGGGTCGTTCCAGGTGAATCTCAGCTCCATCACCGACGAGCCCGGTTCGTGGCTGACCTTGAAGTTTTTCTCCAGATCCTCGGCCAGACGTTCGGCCTGCGAGCGATGCTCCACCAGACCGATAAATTGCAGAACGTTGCGTACACCGTTGGCGACTGCCCCGACGACTGCCTTGAGGCCGTTCTTCACTGAGGCCAGGACGCCGGTTTCGGGCGGCACCATAGACAGCTCGGCGAGGTATTTCTCGGACACTGCACGCATGATCGGCCGCCCGCTGAGCATGCGCTCTTCGTCGAGCAGCGGATCACGCAGGCCGCTCGGTATCACGATAGACTGACGGTCGGACAGTTCGATAGGCACAGTGCTGCTGTCACGGCCGGGCTTGACCAGCAGCAAGGCAGTGGACTCGTAGCGGTTGGGGAGCAAAAAAGCGCCCAGAAGGATGATGGCGAAGGTCGCCAGCACGGTGATCCTGACTTCGCGCTTGAAAATGAACAGCAGGCGCAGCAGGTCGCGGAATGAGCGGATGTTGATCATGTCTGTTTCCCTGACAATTAATTGTTGTTGCGCAGCTCGTAGTTCATGCCCAGGCCGATCGACTTCGCGAAGGGAATCAGCTGGTTGAAATACAGGGATACGCCGTCAACCTTGTTGCCGACCGATGATTTGGGAACGAACACGATATCGCCACGTTTGAGCAGCACCGGCGCTGTAGGGCCACCCGCACCGCCCGCCCAGAGAAACTTGCTGTAATCAAAGAAGTAGGTCTTGTAGAGCCCGTTTTCTTCCTGACGCAGCAGCGCGACCTGACCGGCATCGGCATCCAGCGCCACACCGCCCGCGCCGACAATCGCCTGATCGAGATTGGTAGCAACGTTGACCGGCAACGTTACCGAGTTACGTACGGCGCCGCCGACAAACACGGTGTTGCCCGGTGACTGGGAAATGTTGATGGTCAGTGCCGTCTCGCGGTAGACATTCTGCAGCTTGCTTTCCAGCAGGTCATTCAACTGCTGGAGTGTCAGGCCCGCTGCTTTGACTGTGCCGATGTAAGGGTAGGAAAAGGTGCCGTCATTGAGCACCTGAAACAGCGTCAGCTCATAGATGGAGTTGGCGGTAAACGCCGAAATCGACGGTGCCTCGCCACTGTTGCGCACGATTCGCAGGGTATCGCCAGGACGGATTCTTTCCGGCGGCAGCGGTTTGCCCGCCAGTGCGCGACCTGCCGCCTGACCGGCTTCAATTTGCGCGCGGTCATCTGGCAAGCCCACCCTGGACGGGGTGTTGCATGCACTCAACAGCAATAAGCTTGCGATCAGCATCATGCTTTTCATTGGTCCTGAACTCCTGTCGAGCACAAATACGGCTCCCTTGCGGGTAATAAATTCATGTTGGCGGGTACTGCCTGTTCCGGTTGCTATCAATTGAAAACCGAGTGAATCAAGCGGCGTCTGCCGCTCGTGAATCAGCTCTTCACCGTCTTGTCGGGCACACGTCCGTAAATGTCGGTAAAGCGCACGATGTCGTCTTCGCCCAGGTATTCACCGCTCTGCACCTCGATCATCACCAGGTCGATGACGCCCGGGTTGACCAGCCGATGCGTGAACCCCGGTTTGATGAACGTCGACTCGTTGGTATCGAGCATGAATTCACGCTCGCCATTGGTGACGGTGGCCATGCCGCTGACCACGATCCAGTGTTCGCTGCGGTGATGGTGCATCTGCAACGAGAGTGACGCTTGCGGGCGAACGACAATGCGCTTGATCTTGAAACGCTTGCCTTCTTCGAGCACCGTGTAGGTGCCCCACGGGCGGGTGACGGTACGGTGCAGACGGTAGGCGTCATGGCCCTGGCGCTTGAGCTCCTGAGCGATGATCTTGACGTCCTGACTGCGGCGTCCGTCTGCGATCAGCAAGGCGTCGGGGGTGTCGATGATGATCAGGTTGTCGAGGCCGATAGCGCCCACCAGGCGTTTGGGCGAGTCGATGTAGCAATTGCTGACGTCATGCAGCACAGCTTCGCCATTGCAGTAATTGCCTTGAGCATCGACCGGAGACAGCTCACGCACCGCCTGCCAGGAACCGATATCACTCCAGCCGAGCTGGCAGGGCACCACGGCAACTTTTTCGGAACGCTCCATCAGTGCGTAGTCGATGGAAATGTCCGGGGTCAGAGCAAACGATTCGCTGTCCAGTTCGACCTGCAGTTCACGATTGCCTTCCTTGCGCGGGCTCGATTCCAGGCAGTTGCTGACCGCGTTCAGCACATCAGGCGCGTGGGTGCGCAGCTCGCGCAGCACGGCATCGGCACGCATGCAGAACATCCCGGCGTTCCAGAAATGCAGACCACCGTCCACATAGCCCTGGGCGGTAACTGCATCGGGTTTTTCGACAAAACGGGCGACCTGACAGGCGTCGGCACTGAGTGCCGGGCCTTTTTCGATGTAGCCAAAACCGGTTTCCGCTGCGGTCGGGACGATGCCGAAGGTCACCAGCCAGCCCTCGGAGGCCAGCTTCTGCGCGGCAGTCACTGCTCTGGAGAATTCCTCGACATTGGTAATCAGGTGATCGGCAGGCAATACCAGTAACTGCACGTCATCGCCATACAGCTGGCTGACATGCAGCGCAGCGGCGGCGACCGCGGCTGCGGTGTTGCGCCCGAAGGGCTCAAGGATGAAATCCAGGCGCGCATTGCCTTTGTTCAACTGGCGATAGTCGTCCACCGTGCGGAAGTACACTTCCCGGTTGGTAACCGTCAGCAGGCGGTCGACTCCGGGCAGGCCGACCGCACGCAGGAAGGTCTTCTGCAGCAGGCTCTGGCCGTCGGGAAGGCGCATGAACGGCTTGGGCATGGCTTCTCGCGAGACTGGCCACAGGCGGGTGCCGGAGCCACCGGCGATGATGCAGGGAATGAGCGTACTCATCAGTAAGCCTCGCGAGTGAATAGCACTGCAGGCACAGTGCGCATAAGGATGTACAGGTCGAACCAGACAGACCAGTTTTCGATGTACTCGAGATCGAACTCGACGCGTTTTTCGATTTTTTCGACGGTGTCGGTTTCACCACGATAGCCGTTAATCTGCGCCAGCCCGGTGATCCCCGGTTTGACGCGGTGGCGCGACGTGTATTCTTTCACTGCCTGCTCGAACAAAATCCCTGCAGCCTTTGTGGCCGTTGCATGGGGGCGTGGCCCGACCATTGACATGCTGCCTGCCGCTACGTTGAACAGCTGTGGCAGTTCATCCAGGCTGGTCTTGCGAATGAAGCGCCCGACCCGCGTGATTCTGGCGTCGCCACGGGTGGTCTGGCGCTCGGCCGTTGCATCGGCCTGGTGCTGATGCATGGAGCGGAACTTGAATACTTCGATCAGGCGATTGTTGTAGCCGTAGCGCTTCTGACGGAAAAACACCGGGCCTGGGGAGTCGAGCTTGATCGCCAGTGCGACGAGCAGCATTACCGGTGACAACACCAGCAACGCGAGCGACGACAGAACGATATCTTCGGCGCGCTTGATGAACGGAGACCAGCCACTGAGCGGCAGATCCGATGCATTGAACATCGGCAGCCGGGCCACTTCGGTAATGCGGTTGTGGGTATGCCGGAAGGCAATCATGTCCGGCACCAGCAATACGTTGACCGGTAGCCTGCGCAGTTCGCGAATGATGTAATCCATGCGGTTTTCCGCCGTCCAGGGCAGGGCGACCAGCACTTGGGTCACTTTCTCTTCGCGAATCAGCCGTTCCAGGTCGCTGGTATTGCCCAGCAGGGGCAGGTTGGCCACGGTTTTGGGCATGCGACCGATCCGGTCGTCGATAAAACCGGTGACACCCGAACGGATGTCCTGATGTTCCAGCAGGTACTCGGCCAGGCGCAGGCCATTTTCCGTCGCGCCCAGAATCACGGCATGTTGCAGGAACACCCCCTTGCGCATCTGACGCTTGAACAGCATCAACAGCAGCAGACGAATGATGCCGAACAGCGCCAGGCTGGTCAGGTACCAGATCAGCGATTCTTCAGGGGAGAGATAGCCGAACAGCCCCATTGCCTGTTGCATGAACAGCAATAGCCCGAAGGCTGCGGTCCAGGCAACCGCCAGCGCGCCCATGCGCAGATCGTTGCTGAACAGCGCTTCGGAATAGACGCCCATGGCCTGAAACACCAACACACCGACAAAGCCGAAAAACAGCAGCATGGTCATATAACCCTGTTGTGTTTCCGGGCCGTCATGCTTGATCAGCAGCATGATTGCAAGGCCGGGCAGAATGCAGGCAATGCCATGGGCCAGGCGAATACCGAAAAGAAAGTATTCGACCAGACTGGTGCGGGTGAGCGAAAGACTGTCGACCGGCTGCAACCTCATAGAACTCCCTTACTCCCTGTATGCGTCTGGATCCTGCTGATCCTGGGCGTTTTGCGATGATGCGTTTGCAGCTTCAAATAGGCATCTGTTCACAGATAGTGTCCAAGCGTAGCCAGTTACGTGTCGGGGTCATGACGAATCCGGACTGTCTTTTGTGAATATCACTTTATATATGTCGTCCTGTTCCGAATTTTATTTAAGACTTTTCAACCATTTGTAGATGAAACTTCCCTCAAGTGAGGGGCCTGCTGTCAGTAAAGCTCATGAAACAAATAGCGTCAGTACAAAAGTGTGCCAACTCTGATGCAATCGTTGCTCCAGAGCTTCTGCTTCCGGGTTTTGCCCAGTATTGGCGGGGGTTGATCTGTTCTTGATGACGTGAAAAAAATTTCTGTGACGGGTGGGCCTTTTTGACATGTGCGGGGTCACAGTCATGCGTCGTGCGAAATGTATGCGGGCGCTGATTACAGAAAGAGCGTCGCTCGCAGGCTTCAATTCGTAGGGTTCGGCAGAGGAGGTGTCATGACACAACGCAGGGCAATGCTCATTCTTCACGGTAAACAGGCGCTCAACGAAGACGTACGTGATGCCGTTGCAGACAAGCGCAAGCAGGGCTGGGAGCTGGACGTGAGGCTCACCTGGGAAGCTGGCGATGCCCAGCGCCTGGTTGGCGAAGCGCTGGCCGCCGGGCATCGGCATATCGTGGCGGGCGGTGGTGACGGTACCTTGCGAGATATCGCCGAGGCCCTGGCGCTGGCTGAAACACAAGCCAGCCTGACTATTTTGCCGCTGGGCACTGCCAACGATTTTGCCCGCGCAGCCGGGGTGCCTCTTGAGGTCTCCAAGGCTCTGCAACTGATGGACGTAGCACCGCGTGCCGTTGATCTGGGTGAAGTTGGCGGCAAGCTGTTCCTCAACATGGCTACCGGCGGCTTTGGCAGTCAGGTAACGGCCAACACATCCGAAGACCTGAAAAAGGTATTGGGCGGCGCGGCCTATCTGTTTACCGGTCTGACAAGGTTCAGCGAGCTGCATGCTGCCCACGGCGAACTCACCGGGCCGGATTTCCACTGGCGTGGAGACCTGCTGGCGCTGGGTATCGGCAATGGCCGGCAGGCAGGCGGTGGACACGAGCTGTGCCCGACCGCACTGGCCGATGACGGTCTGCTCGACATCAGTATCCTGCCAGCGCCTCAGGAAGTGGTCGGCACGCTGAGGAGTCTGCTGGAAGGCGGGCTGGGCATCGACAACATGTTCATTCGAGCGCGTTTGCCCTGGGTAGAGCTCAAGTCGGCTCAGGGTCTGGACATCAACCTAGATGGTGAGCCGTTGTCTGGCGAGGACCTGCGCTTCGAAGCGCGGCCGGGCGCGCTTCAGGTGCATTTGCCGGCGGATTCTCCGGTGCTGAGCCGTGCACCGATGCTCAATCGTCCAGACTGATAATCCGCTCGCGAACGCAAAACAGTACCAGCCCGGCGACGTCGAATATCTGTAGCCGCTTCATGACCTGGGAGCGGTGGGTCTCGATGGTCTTGATGCTCAGTCCCAGGCCGACGGCAATCTCACGCGTGGACTTGCCGCGCACGATCAGACGCAGGATTTCCAGCTGGCGAGCGGTCAGGTGATACCGCTCCTTGGCCGCCTGGGCCCTGTCCGAGCGTGTTCCGCGCAGGGCGCGCTCGATAACGGTATGAGCGATGGCCGGGCTCAGATAGCGTTCGTTGTTGCGCAGCGCTTCCAGTGCCTGTTCCAGTTCGGTCGCGGTGGTGTCCTTGAGCAGATAGCCGCGAGCCCCGATGTCGAGCGCACGCATGATCATGTCCGGATCGGTGTGCATCGACAGGATCAAGACCTTGCAATGTGGCTGTACTTTAAATAGTTGCTCGAGCGCCTCAAGGCCGTCGACGCTCTTCATCCAGATATCGAGCAGGATGATATCGGGCTTGAGTCGCTGCGCCAGGCTCGACAACTGCGCGCCGTCCGCCCCTTCACCGAGAATGGCATAGCCCGGCATGTCTGCAACCAGCGCTCGCACGCCGGCTCTGATCAGGGAGTGGTCGTCGACCAGTAACAGATTGCAGGTCATTGTGGCTTCTTGTGTAGATGGGACCGCCGAGGCGTGCGTTCAGTCCCTGGTCAACCTTTAAGACGATTTGAAAGCAGTGAAGACAATGGACGGAAAACGCTGACGTGACAACATCACTTCACTGACATTGCGGTGTAATGCCCGACAGTCGAGCGTTATCGTTGGGTTGCATCCTTCGTCAGTGCCGATTGCGAGGAGGCGCTTGCCAGTTTTTCCAACAGCTCCAGCTGTTCGTTGTTGTCCATCGTCAACTCACCCGTTTGCGGATCGAGAAGCTCGACCTGCCAGGACATGAGCATCAGGCAGTTTTTAACGGTCAGCAGGGTTTCCTGTGAGAGTTCGTTGGCCTGGCCACCGCTTTTCAATAATTGACACAGCTGACGTGAAAACTCGGCAATGCACGGCACAGGCGCGGCTTCCGCCTCCTGGGCCAGCGTGCGCAGGGTGGTCAGAAGGCAGCCGGTGGCGTCCTCGTCGTTGGGGATCAACTCAAGGTGCGAAAGACATTCTTCCGACTTGTACAGAAGTGCCTGAGAGGTGCTCAGGAACTGGTCGTGCTTATGCTGCCAATCGTTGTTGCTCAGCATCCTTTGTCTCCACTGATCATGGATAGCGAACTTCCGCCCGCGGCGAATGGCTGACAGTTAATGTCGATTTCAAACAAAAGTATGTAGGGCATTTCTGAATGTTGCCAGCGCCGCTTGATTACAAGGTTTGAAAAGCGGACACGAACCTGACGCCATTCTTGTATTGAGAATGGCGTCACAATAGTGGCAATTAGATGTCGATCATATCAGGTTATCCCCGATTGACTTTTTGTGGTTCTTTGATTTTTACCTTGAGCGACGGGGTATGTTCAGGTTTTTCCAGGACGCGCCCATCGTCGTATTTGTCTGGCTGGAAAGCGACACCAGTAAACCATGATGGTAAAGTGACATCAATGCTGAGGATAGCCTTTCATCGCTATTAAGGTCCGGCTGGTTTCAGCCGATACAGGCTCAACAGACTCATCGTGACCATTGCTTCAGGAGCTAATAATGGCAGGCATTCTCGACACAGTAGATCAGCGCACACAACTGGTGGGCGAGAATCGCCTGGAAATCCTCATGTTTCGCCTTGCCGGTCGGCAATTGTTTGCGATCAACGTGTTCAAGGTCCAGGAAGTATTGCAGCTACCCAAGCTGACCCTCATGCCGCAACGCCACTCGTTCGTCTGCGGCGTGGTCAACCTGCGTGGCCAGACCCTGCCGGTGATCGATCTTTCCCAGGCCATCGGTATGCGGCCGCTGGTGCCGGGCCCTGGCAGCACGATCATCGTCACCGAGTACAATCGCTCGGTTCAGGCCTTCCTGGTCGGTGGTGTGGACCGCATCGTCAACATGAACTGGGATGCGATCATGCCGCCGCCGGCCAGCGCCGGTCGTCAGCATTACCTGACGGCCATCAGCAAGGTCGATGACCAGCTGGTAGAAATCATCGACGTCGAAAAAGTACTTGCCGAGATCGTGCCGTACAACGCCAAGGTGTCCCGCGAAAAGCTCGAAGACCCGGTACTGGAAAATGCCCGTGGTCGTGAAGTGTTGCTGGTCGACGACTCCAAGGTGGCGCTGGCGCAGTTGCGCGACACGCTGTCTCAATTGGGCCTCAAGCTGCACGTGGCCAGTGACGGTCTCAAGGCGCTGAACATGCTCAAGGGCTGGGCGGACGCGGGCGAAAACGTCCATGAAAAGCTGCTGATGGTATTCACCGATGCCGAAATGCCGGAAATGGACGGTTATCGCCTGACCACCGAGATTCGCAACGATCCGCGTTTGCGCAGTCTGTACATCGTTCTGCACACCTCGTTGTCCGGCAGCTTCAACGAATCGATGGTCAAGAAGGTCGGTTGCGACAACTTCCTCTCCAAATTCCAGCCCGACAAGCTGGTCGAGGTAGTGCGCGAACGTCTTTTGATGATTGGCTGATACCTTGCGCGATTGTTGATCGCGGATGCCTGCCGCTCCGGCTTCGGATAAGCTTTGATGTCTTCGTCAAAGCTTATCCCGCCATCAAAGGAACCGGCTCTCATGTTGCGTCTCAGCTCTCTCTATCGTTTCCCTCTCAAATCCTGCAAGGCGGAGACGCTGCAACGCGCGTCGTTCGACCAGCTGGGGTTGGCGGGGGACCGACGCTGGATGCTGGTCGACGAAAGCAACGGTCGGTTCTTCACCCAGCGCGCCCTGTCGCACATGTCCCAACTGACGGTGTTGTGGAATGCCAGCGGCGGCGTAACCCTTTCGGCACCCGGTTTCGAGCCTCTGGACGTCGCGGTTCCGCTGGACATCGAGTCGAACCTGCGTGGCGTGACAGTCTGGCGTGATTCGTTGCAGGTGCCGGACGCTGGCGATGTGGCAGCCGAATGGGTCAGCCGGTTTATTGGCAAGCCCACCCGCATGGTTTATCTGCCGGCAGAGCGTGCGCGCTGGCTGCCCGGGGGCTATCAGACGATTAACGACCGGGTGAGTTTTGCCGATGGCTTCCCGTTGCTGCTGATTGGTCAGGGCTCGCTCGATGACCTGTCGACCCGCCTGGGCAGGCCATTGGAAATGCTGCGCTTCAGGCCCAATCTGGTGGTTGAGGGGGCCGAGGCCTTTGCCGAGGATGGCTGGAAGCGCATCCGTATCGGCGACATCGAATTCCAGCTGCTCAAGCCTTGCGCGCGCTGCATTCTCACCACTATCGACCCGGCTACCGGCGAGCGCAGCCCGGATCGCGAGCCCTTCGCCACGCTCAAGACCTACCGGGAAGTGGAGGGTAACGTGCTGTTTGGCCAGAACGTGGTCAACGAGGGGTTGGGCGAGCTTGAAGTGGGTATGCCGGTCGAAGTGCTGGAATAGGCGTTGCGTGGCGGCAGGAGTGCTCTGAGAAACACTCCTGCCGACCGGTCACTGATCGTCGAAAAACCGCTCGTGCCAGTCAACCAGCGGCTGAGGCGAGTTGAGCTTCTGGCCGTAGATCACCGAATAGGACAGCACGTTCTGTACGTACTGGCGGGTCTCATCGAACGGAATGCTCTCTACCCAGACATCGAAGGCCAGGTGATTGGCACCTTTCAGCCACTGGCGTACGCGGCCTGGCCCGGCGTTGTAGGCGGCTGAAGCAAGCACGCGATTGCCGTTGAACTGGGCATGCACCGAACTCAGGTAGGCGGCGCCCAACTGAATGTTGGTGTCCGGGTCCAGCACCTGCTGCGGCGAGGCCAGCGGAATGCTGAACTTGCGGGCAGTTTCCTTGGCGGTGGCGGGCATCAACTGCATCAGGCCGCTGGCGCCGACGCCCGAGCGAGCGTCATCCATGAAGGCGCTTTCCTGGCGCGTAATGGCGAATACCCAGCTTGAGTGCAAGCCACGCACCTTGGCTTCGCGTACCAACGTGTCGCGATGGGCCATCGGGAAGCGGATGTCCAGATCATCCCAGTATTGCGCCTGGCTGATCGTGCGAATGGCCGGGAAATACCATTTCAGGTCGTAGGCCAGTTTAGCCTGGGCAACCATTTCGTCGCGGTTGAACAGGCGGCTGACGTGATACCACTCGCGTCGCCCGTCGACGATCTCGCCGCGGTCATGAAACTCCAGTGCGCGACGCACCCCGGGTGTGTTGCGTACCTTGTTGATCAGCGCCTGGCTGAGCACCAGGGGCTTGTTGTTGAGCTGATAGGGGCTTTGTGTGCGGTCGGCCGCCAGAAACCCGTAGAAGTCACGCTCTTTGGCCACGTCCTTGTACAGAGCGGCAATCAGCGGGCTGTTGGGCTGCGCCAGTTCCAGAGAGCGGGCTTCCCAGTAACGCCAGCGATTGGTCGCAGCAAGGTCCTTGGGCAGTCGGCGCGCCAGTTCGTAGGCGTCCTCCCAGCGACCCAGCCGCAGCAGCAGACGCATACGCCACTCGGTAACCGTGTTGTCGCGCAACTCCGGGTCGTATCGGGTCATGACCTCCAGGGCGCGGTCGTCATAGCGACGTGCCAGGGTCAGGCCGATTTCCTTGGCAATTTCCACCTGCTCTTCTCGGGAGAAGTGCATGGTTGCCGCGTAGCCATCGAGCATCGACAGGGCTTTTTGCGGGTCCTCCTTGGCCAGTCTGCGCAGGCCAAGGCCGACTACATCGGACATGGCTTCATCCACCGGCGCGAACTGTGCGGGGTTGTTGACCATTTCCGGCTTCTGGGCGACAGCCAGCAGCAGGCGACCTTGCGGGGCCAGCGAATTGAGACTGTTGACCAGCGTGTTGGCCAGGCTGTAATTGCGTGCCTGAGCGGCCAGTTTGGCCCGTTGCCAGCGTTTCTGCTCCGTCAATTGGCCTGCGGCTGCCCATTGTGCGAAAAAGCCGTCACAGGCGGCTGGCAGTGTCTTGCCGGTCATCCACAGTTTTTCTGCGCTGGCATAGCCTTCGGCGCGCTTGTTGTTGCTCAACTGGTATTGCCCGTACAGGCAATCCAGTTCGACGAAATTCATTTTCGGGTCGTAGTACTTGACGAACGGTTGCCAGTCACCGCGTTCCGCCAGCCAGCGCAACCAGCGCAGCTTCATCCAGTTGGCCTGCGGCAGGTCACCATGCTCGGCAAGAAACTTCTCGATCTCCGCGTTGCTGGCAGTCTTCAGGCGAGCCGTCAGCTCGTCGTATTCGAGGTAAGGCTCCAGCGGATAATCGGCCAGCGCCGTGCTGTACATCTGATACGGGCCTGAATCGCCCTTGGCCAGCGCACGCTTGGCTTCGTCGTAATACTTGCGTTGTTGGTTGAGGTCTACCGCATGAGCAGTCTGGATGGCGGTAGTGGAGAGGAGCAGGCACGATAAAAAGCTGAACAAACGACTGCGCATGAGACTTCCGAGCAGATGAGTCGTGAAAAGTATTGCTAGCTTAGCCTTTTGCCAGCTCATGGTGAAAGCATTGCCGACAAGCTTGTCTCATATGGAAATAATTGTCGGTTATGAAGGGTATGTGGAAGTTGTCACGGGTGCCACGATTCCCGACATCCGCCGGTTATCTCAGGTAGAATGCGCGCCCGGTTTTTGGAGAAGCTCATGACCCTGCTCAAATTCAGCGATGTGTCCCTTGCTTTCGGCGCCATGCCGTTATTGGACAAGGTGTCCTGGCAGATCGCCCGTGGTGAGCGGGTGTGCATCATCGGCCGTAACGGCACAGGCAAATCCAGCATGTTGAAGCTGGTAAAAGGCGTTCAGAAGCCTGATGACGGGGCTGTCTGGCGTGCGCCCGGCCTCAAGATCGGCGAATTGCCCCAGGAATTGCCGGTAGCCGACGGACGGACTGTCTTCGACGTGGTGGCCGAAGGTCTGGATGGCGTCGGTGCCTTGCTTGCCGAGTACCACCACCTGGCGCAGAACTGCGTCACCGAGGAAGACCTGAACAAGCTGATGCATGTTCAGCAGGACCTCGAAGCCCGTGATGGCTGGCGCCTGCAGCAGTTGGTCGAGAGCACTCTCAGCCGCTTGCAGTTGCCTGCCGACAAGACCCTGGCCGAGTTGTCCGGTGGCTGGCGTCGCCGTGTTCTGCTGGCTCAGGCGCTGGTTTCCGAGCCCGACCTGTTGCTGCTCGACGAGCCGACCAACCACCTGGATATCGGCGCTATCGCCTGGCTTGAAGAAGCCCTCAAGGATTTCCAGGGTGCGGTGCTGTTCATCACGCACGACCGGGCATTCCTGCAAAACCTTGCGACCCGTATTCTTGAGCTGGACCGTGGTGGCTTGATCGACTGGGACGGCGACTACGCCAGTTTCCTGGTCCACAAGGAAGCCGCACTGGCAGCCGAAGAGACTGCCAACGCACTGTTCGACAAGCGTCTGGCCCAAGAAGAAGTCTGGATCCGGCAGGGCATCAAGGCTCGTCGTACCCGTAACGAAGGCCGCGTGCGTGCCCTGAAGGAGCTGCGTGTAGAGCGTAGCGAGCGCCGTGAACGTACCGGCAAGGCCAATATCCAGCTCGATACTGCCGAGAAATCCGGCAAGCAGGTCATGGTTCTCGACAACGTCAGCTTTGCCCATCCGGGTGGCCCGATGTTGATCAAGGATTTCTCCATGGTCCTGCAGCGCGAAGACCGTATCGGTCTGCTCGGCGCGAACGGCACCGGCAAGACCACATTGCTCAAGCTGATGCTCGACAACCTGCAGCCGACCGGTGGCAAGGTTGAAGTCGGTACGCGTCTGGATGTGGCCTATTTCGACCAGTTGCGTCACCAGCTCGACCTGGAAAAGACTGTGATCGACAACGTTGCCGAAGGGCGTGACTTCATCGACATCGATGGCCAGAGCCGTCATGTCCTGAGTTACCTGGGTGACTTCCTGTTCAGCCCGCAACGTGCCCGCACGCCAGTCAAGGCGCTGTCCGGTGGCGAGCGTGCCCGTCTGTTGCTGGCCAAGTTGTTCAGCAAGCCTGCCAACCTGCTGGTGCTCGACGAACCGACCAACGATCTGGACGTCGAAACTCTGGAGCTGCTCGAAGAGGTTCTGCTGACCTTCAAAGGCACCGTGCTGATGGTCAGTCACGACCGGGCATTCCTCGACAACGTCGTCACCAGTACTCTGGTGTTCGAAGGTGAAGGCAAGGTTCGCGAATACGTCGGCGGTTATCAGGACTGGCTGCGTCAGGGCGGTTCGCCGCGTCTTCTGGGTGTTGCCGACACCAAGTCGGGCAAGGCCGAACTGGCCAGCGCTGTGGTGCAGGCCGCACCGGTTGCCGCGCAGGACATGCCGGTCGCCAAGAAGAAGCTCAGCTACAAACTTCAGCGCGAGCTGGAGGCGCTGCCTGCGCAGATCGATGAGGTTGAAGGCAAGATGGCCGTCCTGACTGCAGAAATGGCCGAGCCGGGCTTTTACCAGCGTTCGGCGGAGCAGACTGCTGCCGTGCTGGCGCAACTGGAAAACCTGCAGGCTGAGCTGGACAAGCTGCTGGAGCGCTGGGCCGAACTGGACGAGTGATCGCCTGACGCGTTCGTGTGATGCAGAAAAGCCCGGGTAACCGGGCTTTTTGCTGTAGCAGGCCAGATTACTCGGGCTTTTTGAGGCTCACTGCCAGCACGTCACATGGTGCGCCGTGCAGGACGTCGTTGGCAGTGGAGCCAAGCAACAAGGCCAGGCCGTGGCGGCCATGGCTGCCGACGACGATCAGGTCACAAGCCTTGCTCTTGGCGAGTTTGTGGATTTCCTGCCGTGGCTGACCAATCACTGTGTGGTTTTCGCTGGTTTTCAGCTGCGGGTACTTGTCCTTAAGCTTTTCGAGCTTCTCCTGGGCCTGATCCATCTGTTGCTGTTGCAATTGCGAAAGGTCCATCGGGACGTCACCGCCGAACGCCATGGCGATTGGTTCGACGATGTGCACGACCGACAGTTTTGCTTCGCTGGCCTTGGCCAGCAAGCTGGCGCGACGGATGACCGGGTCACACTCATCGGTGAGGTCAATAGCAACCAGAATGTGTTCGTATGGCATGAGGGTGTCCTCCGGGAACATTGCGATGGTGGGAGTATGGCTCTTTCGTTCGCATCTGGGCAGACCCTTGTGCAAGCCATTGTTTTCAAAAATGTTGTGAGAAGTCCGAAATCGGCTTGGGGGCAAGAAATATGACGGTCTGGATAGTCCTGTCAATCATTGGTGTGATGCTGAGCCCGCTTGTGTGGTTGCGCCCGTCGCGTCATCAGAGCGGCAGGATGGCATTGCGCATGGAGGCGCGCCGTCTGGGAATGGGTATGCAGCTTGCCCCGCAAGAGTGGCCGCACTGGCTGACGAAAGAGCCGCCAAGCCCTTGCGCACAGTACCACCGCCCGCGCCTGGGCTCGCATGCAGATGCCTGGGTTTACTGGCAGAGCGAGCCAGGCGTCTGGCGCAACCGCTGGCGTGAGGTCTGCGAAGATCAAAAAGTGCTGCCTCATCTGCAGGCGTTGCCCACAGATGCCTACAAGGTTGAGGCTGACGGGCAGATGGTTGCCGTGTACTGGGCGGAGCGGGGCGAGGCAGAAGTGTTGCAGCGTATTGATAAGCTGCTCAAGGAATTGGCCTGAGCCTGAATCAAAGGCATTAAATCGCAGGCATTAAAAAGCCCGATAACAACATCGGGCCGGGGTTGGCCAGGCAGGCCGATAATTCGTCGCGTGCCGACAGGCTTTCGCTGCCATGTCGGCCTTCGCTGTTGCGCACCCGCAAATCAGCTGCATTGCGAGCCTCTTGTGGCGCAGTGTTGCGACTCTAGCCCTTTTGCTCCATTTTGTCGCGATTCCTGCAAATATTTTTTGTACGTGCCCTCAGGCGGTGCGTCCGCACTTGGCTTTCCTGGCCTACAGCTGCCTCGTGTCACCCTCTCTAGATCAGGCTACAGCACCTGAGTGCGGCTACTATCACGCTGGCGAATGATGGCGGATCGCACACAGGCGTGGGCATTATGGAGTGCCTGCATATTCCTGCGAAAACGAATATTTTCGAGTGTTTTGTCGAATTGACAATCTCTCGGTTATGCCTGATGGTGTGCGTACCCAAATCAAACGGGCGTATGAAATGATCGTTTGGTCGTCAGAAGGCTCTGACAGAATCCTGGCTACCACGTCGCGGCGGGTAAACGTGTGATTTGGCGAGTTCATCGACGGCGACGTCGTAGCCCCGTCGGACATTAATGTCCGGCGGGTATTGTTCAGCTTCCATATTGTGGAGATCAGTTGATGATTTACGAAGGTAAAGCCATCACGGTTAAGGCTCTTGAAAGTGGCATCGTCGAATTGAATTTCGATCTCAAGGGTGAGTCCGTCAACAAGTTCAACCGCCTCACCCTCAACGAATTGCGTCAGGCAGTCGATGCGATCAAGGCCGATGCCTCGGTCAAGGGCGTTATCGTCAGCAGTGGCAAGGACGTATTCATTGTCGGTGCCGACATCACCGAGTTCGTCGACAACTTCAAGTTGCCGGAAGCCGAACTGGTTGCGGGCAATCTGCAGGCCAACAGGATTTTCAGCGACTTCGAAGATCTGGGCGTGCCCACCGTTGTCGCTATCAACGGTATTGCGCTGGGCGGCGGTCTGGAAATGTGCCTGGCCGCAGACTATCGGGTCATCTCCAGCAGTGCGCGCATCGGTCTGCCCGAAGTCAAGCTGGGGCTATACCCGGGTTTCGGCGGTACTGTGCGTTTGCCGCGCATCATCGGTGCTGACAACGCAATCGAATGGATCGCGTCAGGCAAGGAAAACTCCGCAGAGGATGCTCTGAAGGTCGGTGCCGTTGATGCGGTAGTCGCCCCCGAGAAGCTTCAGGCCGCAGCGCTTGACCTGATTCAGCGCGCAATTTCCGGCGAGTTCGACTACAAGGCCAAGCGCCAGCCCAAGCTGGACAAGCTCAAGCTCAATGCCATCGAGCAGATGATGGCATTCGAAACCGCCAAAGGTTTTGTCGCAGGTCAGGCCGGACCGAACTATCCGGCACCGGTCGAGGCCATCAAGACCATCCAGAAAGCCGCCAATTTCGGTCGTGACAAGGCGCTGGAAGTCGAAGCCGCCGGTTTCGTGAAAATGGCCAAGACATCTGCTGCGCAGAGCCTTATCGGTCTGTTTCTGAACGATCAGGAACTGAAAAAGAAAGCCAAGGGCTACGACGCAGTCGCCAAGGACGTGAAACAGGCCGCCGTACTGGGCGCCGGGATCATGGGCGGCGGCATTGCCTATCAGTCGGCAGTCAAGGGCACGCCGATCCTGATGAAGGATATCCGCGAAGAAGCCATTCAGCTGGGTCTGAACGAAGCCTCCAAACTGCTTGGTGGTCGTCTGGAAAAAGGCCGTCTGACTGCGGCGAAGATGGCCGAAGCGCTTAACGCGATTCGTCCTACGCTTTCCTACGGCGATTTCGGCAACGTCGACCTGGTGGTCGAAGCGGTTGTCGAAAACCCGAAGGTCAAGCAGGCGGTACTGGCGGAAGTCGAAGCCAATGTGGGTGAGCACACTATTCTGGCGTCCAACACTTCGACCATCTCGATCAGCCTGTTGGCCAAGGCCCTCAAGCGTCCGGAAAACTTCGTCGGCATGCACTTCTTCAACCCGGTGCACATGATGCCGCTGGTGGAAGTGATTCGTGGCGAGAAGTCCAGCGAAGAAGCGGTCGCTACGACCGTTGCCTACGCCAGGAAAATGGGCAAGAACCCGATTGTGGTCAACGACTGCCCGGGCTTTCTGGTCAACCGCGTGCTGTTTCCGTACTTCGGCGGTTTCGCCAGGCTGGTCAGCGCAGGCGTGGACTTCGTGCGCATCGACAAGGTCATGGAGAAATTCGGCTGGCCGATGGGGCCTGCCTACCTGATGGACGTTGTCGGTATCGACACCGGCCACCATGGCCGTGATGTCATGGCCGAAGGTTTCCCTGACCGGATGAAGGATGATCGCCGCTCTGCAGTTGATGCGCTGTACGAAGCCAATCGTCTGGGGCAGAAGAACGGCAAGGGTTTCTACGCCTACGAGACCGACAAGAAGGGCAAGCCCAAGAAGGTCAATGACCCGGCTGTGCTGGATGTGCTCAAGCCGATCGTCTACGAACAGCGTGAAGTGAGTGATGAAGACATCATCAACTGGATGATGATCCCGTTGTGCCTGGAAACGGTTCGCTGCCTGGAAGACGGCATCGTCGAAACCGCTGCCGAAGCCGACATGGGCCTGATCTACGGTATTGGTTTCCCTCCATTCCGTGGCGGTGCGCTGCGCTACATCGACTCCATCGGTGTTGCCGAATTCGTTACCCTGGCTGACCAATACGCCGAGCTGGGTGCCCTGTATCAACCGACCGCGAAGCTGCGTGAAATGGCCAGTAAAGGCCAGAGCTTCTTCGGTCAAGCGTCTTCCGAGGAATGAACGAATGAGCCTTAATCCAAGAGACGTCGTGATTGTCGACTTCGGTCGTACCCCGATGGGTCGCTCCAAGGGCGGCATGCACCGCAACACCCGCGCTGAAGACATGTCCGCGCATTTGATCAGCAAATTGCTCGAGCGCAACAACAAGGTTGATCCGGCTGAAGTCGAGGACGTGATCTGGGGCTGTGTCAACCAGACCCTGGAGCAGGGCTGGAATATCGCGCGCATGGCGTCATTGCTGACCCAGATCCCGCACACCTCGGCCGCCCAGACGGTCAGCCGTCTGTGTGGTTCGTCCATGAGCGCGCTGCACACCGCTGCGCAGGCGATCATGACCAACAACGGTGACGTGTTCGTCATCGGTGGTGTGGAGCACATGGGCCACGTCAGCATGATGCATGGCGTGGACCCGAACCCGCACATGTCCCTGCACGCTGCCAAAGCCTCCGGAATGATGGGCCTGACCGCTGAAATGCTCGGCAAAATGCATGGCATTACCCGCGAGCAGCAGGATGCCTTCGGCCTGCGTTCCCACCAGTTGGCCCACAAGGCGACGCTGGAAGGCAAGTTCAAGGATGAGATCATCCCGATGCAGGGGTATGACGAGAACGGCTTCCTCAAGGTCTTTGACTACGATGAGACCATTCGTCCGGACACCACCCTGGAAAGTCTCGCCGCGCTCAAGCCGGCGTTCAATCCAAAAGGTGGCACCGTGACTGCCGGTACGTCCTCGCAGATCACTGACGGTGCGTCGTGCATGATTGTCATGTCGGCGCAGCGCGCCCAGGACCTCGGTATCCAGCCTCTGGCGGTGATTCGCTCGATGGCCGTGGCCGGTGTCGACCCAGCGATCATGGGCTATGGTCCGGTTCCGGCAACTCAGAAAGCGCTCAAGCGTGCAGGCCTGACGATCGCCGATATCGACTTCATCGAGCTCAACGAAGCCTTCGCTGCACAGGCCTTGCCGGTGTTGAAAGATTTGAAAGTGCTCGACAAGATGAACGAGAAGGTTAACCTGCACGGCGGCGCCATCGCTCTGGGTCATCCGTTTGGGTGTTCCGGCGCGCGCATCTCCGGCACCTTGCTCAATGTCATGAAGCAAAATGGCGGCACCTTCGGTGTGTCTACCATGTGTATTGGTCTGGGGCAGGGCATCGCGACCGTTTTCGAACGCGTCTGATTCCTGTGTGTGATGCGAGCCGGGGCTTGGTGCCCCGGCTTTTGTTTTTTGAAAAAAAGGTTTCTTCAGCCAAATTTTTTGAACGTGTTACAAGAGGACCGCAGCATGCAACTGCAACCAGGGCTCTATCGCCATTACAAAGGCCCGCAGTACCGGGTTTTCAGTGTTGCCAGGCATTCCGAAACCGAAGAGGAAGTCGTGTTCTATCAGGCTCTGTACGGCGATTTCGGGATGTGGGTGCGTCCCTTGAGCATGTTTCTGGAGTCGGTCGAGGTTGACGGCGAGCACGTCCCGCGCTTTGCTCTGGTTGAGGCTGAACCCAGCCTGTTTTCACCAACGTGAGAAGGAATTGCACAACAGGCTGTGCTTGACCTCACCTTGTAGCCACTATATATAGCGTGGCCTTTACAAGCTCCTCACTGTCTTTCATCTAGTTATTCAGGAATTTTCTGATCCATGGGCAAATCGCTGGTCATCGTGGAATCCCCGGCTAAGGCCAAGACCATCAACAAGTATTTGGGCAACCAGTACGTGGTGAAGTCGAGTATCGGCCATATCCGAGACCTGCCCACCAGCGGTTCGGCTAGTGCCGCCAAAGACCCTGCCGCCAAGCGTGGCAAGGCTGCTGCGGGCGAGGGCCCGGTACTGACGCCTAAAGAAAAGGCGCAGCGCCAGCTGGTCTCGCGCATGGGAGTCGATCCGGAACATGGCTGGAAGGCCAAGTACGAGATCCTTCCTGGCAAGGAAAAGGTCATTGAAGAGCTGCGCAAGCTGGCCAAGGATGCCGACACCATCTATCTCGCGACGGACTTGGACCGCGAAGGGGAAGCCATTGCCTGGCACCTGCGCGAAGCCATCGGCGGGGATGACAGCCGCTACAAGCGCGTGGTGTTCAACGAGATCACCAAGAAAGCCATTCAGGAAGCGTTTTCCAAGCCAGGCGAACTGGACATTGCCCGCGTCAACGCTCAGCAGGCGCGTCGTTTCCTTGACCGCGTCGTAGGCTACATGGTCTCGCCGTTGCTCTGGCAGAAAGTGGCCCGTGGTTTGTCTGCCGGTCGCGTGCAGTCGGTTGCGGTGAAGCTGGTGGTGGAGCGTGAGCGCGAAATTCGCGCGTTCAACCCTGAAGAATACTGGGAAATTCACGCCGATCTGGGCACCGCCAAGGGCGCCAATGTGCGGTTCGAAGTGGCGCGTGAAAACGGCGAAGCGTTCAAGCCGCTGAACGAAACCCAGGCCATGGCGGCCCTTGAAAAGCTCAAGGCGTCCAGCTACAGCATCGTCAAGCGTGAAGACAAGCCGACCAGCAGCAAGCCATCGGCGCCGTTCATCACCTCGACCCTGCAGCAGGCGGCGAGCAACCGTCTGGGCTTCGGCGTCAAGAAAACCATGATGATGGCCCAGCGCTTGTATGAAGCGGGTTACATCACCTACATGCGTACCGACTCGACCAATCTGTCGGCCGACGCGGTAAGCATGGCGCGTGACTATATCGAAACTGAGTTCGGCAAGAAGTACCTGCCGGAGTCGCCCAACGTCTACAGCAGCAAGGAAGGCGCGCAAGAGGCTCACGAAGCGATTCGACCTTCCGACGTCAATACCCACCCGACCAAGCTGGCAGGGATGGAGCGTGACGCCGAGCGCCTTTACGAGTTGATCTGGCGCCAGTTCGTGGCTTGCCAGATGCTGCCTGCACAATACCTGTCGACCACCGTCACGGTCGCCGCAAGCGACTTCGAGCTGCGTGCCAAGGGTCGCATCCTCAAGTTCGACGGCTATACCCGTGCGTTGCCACAGATGGCCAAGCCGGGCGATGACGACGTTCTGCCGGACATGGCGCAGGGCGAAGCGCTGAAGCTGAACAAGCTCGACCCCAGCCAGCACTTCACCAAGCCGCCAGCGCGTTATTCCGAAGCCAGTCTGGTCAAGGAAATGGAAAAGCGCGGTATCGGTCGCCCGTCGACCTACGCCGCGATCATTTCGACCATTCAGGACCGTGGCTACGTGGCGCTGCATAATCGCCGCTTCTACTCGGAAAAAATGGGCGATATCGTCACCGGACGTTTGTCCGAAAGCTTTTCCAACCTGATGGACTACGGCTTCACTGCCGGGATGGAAGAAAACCTCGACGACGTGGCCAAGGGGCAGCGCGACTGGAAAAACGTCCTGGACGAGTTTTACGGCGATTTCCGCAAGAAGCTGGACGTGGCAGAAGCCCCGGACAGTGGCATGCGTGCCAACCAGCCGGTAATGACCGATATCCCGTGCAAGGTGTGCGGCCGCCCGATGCAGATCCGTACCGCCTCGACAGGCGTGTTTCTGGGTTGCTCCGGCTACAGCCTGCCACCCAAGGAGCGCTGCAAGGCGACTGTCAATCTGACCCCCGGCGACGAGATTGCCGACGATGACGAGGGCGAGTCCGAGTCGCGGGTTCTGCGTGGCAAGCATCGCTGCCCGATCTGCAGCACGGCGATGGACGCGTATCTGCTCGACGAAAAGCACAAATTGCACATTTGCGGCAATAACCCCGATTGCACGGGTTACGAGATCGAGGAAGGCACTTACCGGATCAAAGGCTACGAAGGTCCGAGTCTGGAATGCGACAAGTGCGGCAGCGAGATGCAGCTCAAGACCGGTCGTTTCGGCAAGTTCTTCGGCTGTACCAATCCCGAGTGCAAGAACACTCGCAAATTGCTGAAAAGCGGCGACGCAGCACCGCCGAAAATGGACCCGGTGAAGATGCCGGAGCTCAAGTGCGACAAGGTCGACGATACCTACATTCTGCGTGACGGCGCTTCGGGCCTGTTCCTGGCTGCCAGCCAGTTCCCGAAAAACCGTGAAACCCGCGCCCCGCTGGTTATCGAAATCGCGCCGCACAAGGACGAAATCGATCCCAAGTACCACTTCCTTTGCGAAGCGCCGAAGAAGGATCCGGACGGTCGTCCGACAGTGATCCGTTACAGTCGCAAGACCAAAGAGCAGTATGTCCAGACCGAAGTAGAGGGCAAGCCTACGGGCTGGCGTGCGTTCTACGACGGCAGCGCCTGGAAGGTTGAAGACAAGCGTTGATCGCAAGCGCCCGACGCAAACGGGTCGGGCGCTGTTTTCTATAGGTACGGCCTGCGGTGCCAGACTGTTCCGGCGCCAAAGGCTATGCTGTTCTCTATCCCATTGTTATGGAGAGTCTCGCCATGGCTCATGAGCTCTATACCCGTACCAACCAGAAGATCTATTTCGCAGGGCTTGCGCTCGAAGCGTTGGGGAAGGCGGAGAAGGGGCAGGCGGTCAACGCCCCTGCGTTGTTGCAGGCCGAGCGTGAGTCGGCTCTGTTTCATCTGTATGGCGCGCTGCTGGGCTTGTGCCACGAGATTGCAGGGTTCTACCGCCTGCCTCAGGCTGGCGCGCGTCGTGCGGAGGACTTGTTGACTCCGGAAGTGCTGAACGCCATCGCAATTCCCGAAATGGCCGAGCTGGTAGAGCTTGCCCAGAACCGCCAGACATGGCTGGCGCAGTTGCTGACGGCCTATAACGCGTTGTACGAGCCGCCACGGGCACCGAAAAAGCTCAAGGGTGATGTTACGCAGCCGATGATACAGGCAGTGAACCTGGACGCCGAGCCGGAGTCTGAACTGACACGTGAAGAGCTTGAAAATTGGCGTCAACAACTCAAAGGGTTGGCCATCCGTTTTCGTGAAGGCCTGAGCGAGTGCTGAAAACCAATGAAGTGCAGGCTGGCAGGCTGTTACAATGCCCGCCTCTTGCGGAGTAACTGTAATGCCTACCTCTTTCCTGGAAATTGTCGAACTGCCTGACGGACGTATTGAGCTGCGTCGTGCCGATGACGAGGGTTCTCTGGTTACACTTGATTTCTCTGCGGATGCCAAAGCGTTCATGCAAGGTCAGCATGTTGAAGTCGCCAAGGCCATGTTGAGTGTGGGTGTGCAGATGGCTGGCCGTCTGGCAGAGGGCGAAGTCGAGAAGGATGACGTACCCCACGTTCTGCACTGATCGACGACCGGGCTTTTTAGCCCAGCCGGATGTTCAGGCTCTGTGCTTCCCCGATTTTTGCAGCACTGATCAATTGCTGGCGCGCCGCGCTGCCAAGTGGATTGATCCAGCTCACAACCGTATGGCTACGGCCAAGTCTGAGTGCTTCGCGAGTCAGCTCCAGCACACTTTGTGTGCCGCGCGGCTGCAGTAGCAGAATCCGTTCCCTGTTGAGTCCTGCATCGCGCAACCAGGCCTGGGTCAGGCTTGAGGGTGGCGCAATCAGCGTCAGCCAGCGTGCGTCGATTTCTTCGCTCAGTTCCCGAAGGATAGGGGCCAGAAGGCTCAGGCAGTTCCCGGCGGCACCGCGCAAAGACAGTTCACTGAACAGTTCTGGCTCGTTGCCCCAGGGTGTTTCGACTGCATCGGCAAGCAGCGGGGCGATGGGCTGAGCCAGAAACGCCTCGAACAGTGGCAATTGTGAATGCGGTGCTTGATGGAACTGCATAACGCCTCCTTAGCGGCGAATGACGCCGACGCTCAAACCTTCGATCACCAGTTCCTGATCCTTGAGATCGACCTCGATGGGGGCAAAATCAGGGTTTTCGGCCAGCAGCCAGACTTTGCTGCCTTCGCGCTTGAAACGCTTGACGGTGACTTCGTCGCCGATCCGGGCAACCACGATCTGGCCGTTGCGTGCTTCGCGAGTGGTGTGCACCGCCAACAGGTCGCCATCCAGAATCCCGACGTCCTTCATGCTCATGCCGTGAACGCGCAGCAGGTAGTTGGCGCTGGGGTGGAAGAAGGAAGGGTTGATGTTGCAGGACTCTTCGATATGTTGCTGAGCCAGAATCGGCGCACCAGCTGCAACGCGGCCAATGACCGGCAGGCTGCTGTCATCCGGCCGAGCTTCGAAGCCGGGAATGCGGATGCCGCGTGAGGCACCAGGGGTCATTTCGATGGCGCCTTTGCGAGCCAATGCCTTGAGGTGTTCTTCCGCTGCGTTGGGCGATTTGAAACCCAGCTCCTGGGCGATTTCCGCACGTGTAGGTGGAAAGCCGTTGTCTTCCAGGCAGCGTTTGATGAAACCCAGGATTTCAGCCTGGCGTGGCGTCAGTTTGATCATGATGGGCGCTCTGGCTTTTTATACAGTGACTGGGATTATATACAGTGAACGCGCGTTGGCAATCATCCTTTTTACTTTCGCCGCCGGGCGGTGCAGCGGGTGGTTGCAAAGCCTTGCGTCAAAAAGCGCTGCATAAGCTGTCTATTGTCATTTAACATCCATTTTCGTGACTGTTCGGCCACAAAATGAACGGGTCCGCTTGACAAGCAGGGCGCCTGATACGTATGTTTCAAACGTTCGTTTGTTAGGCAGAGAGCCATGGCCCAGTCGGAAACCGTTGAACGCATTCTTGATGCTGCCGAGCAGTTATTCGCAGAAAAGGGGTTTGCTGAAACCTCCTTGCGTCTCATCACCAGCAAGGCTTCGGTCAATCTGGCTGCGGTGAACTATCACTTCGGTTCGAAAAAGGCGCTGATTCAGGCGGTGTTCTCACGTTTTCTCGGCCCGTTCTGCATCAGTCTCGATCGCGAGCTGGAGCGTCGCCAGGCAAAACCCGAACACAAGCCGAGCCTGGAAGAACTGCTGGAGATCCTCGTCGAGCAGGCGCTTGTCGTGCAACCGAGAAGCGGTAACGACCTGTCGATCTTCATGCGTCTTTTAGGGCTTGCCTTCAGTCAGAGTCAGGGCCACCTGCGCCGTTATCTTGAAGACATGTACGGTAAGGTGTTCCGTCGTTACATGACACTGGTCAACGAAGCCGCCCCCCGTATTCCGCCTATCGAGCTGTTCTGGCGCGTGCACTTCATGCTCGGTGCCGCTGCATTCAGCATGTCCGGCATCAAGGCCTTGCGCGCGATTGCCGAAACCGATTTTGGCGTCAATACCTCCATCGAGCAGGTCATGCGCCTGATGGTGCCATTTCTCGCCGCAGGCATGCGTGCTGACACCGGCGTCAGTGACCCGACCATGATCGCCGCTCAACTCAGGCCGCGCAGCAAGAGCAGCACCGGCACGCCTGCTGTCGCCAAGGCCTGACGCTCAAAGCCTTCTTAATGTACCGGCGCATCGCATTGCGTCAGGCTTCAGGATCAAGCACCATGCCCGGATTGCAAATGGGCACTGGTGTGTAAGGGTTTTTTCTATGAGTTCTGGCCTGCAAGGCTCCCTGATGGTCGATGTCGCCGGCACCTGGCTGACCAGCGAAGACCGTCAGTTTCTGCGTCAGCCCGAAGTGGGCGGTTTGATTATCTTTGCCCGAAACATCGAGCATCCCCGTCAGGTTCGTGAGCTGAGTGCGGCGATTCGCGCCGTTCGCCCGGACTTGCTGCTGGCAGTGGATCAGGAGGGCGGCAGGGTCCAGCGCCTGCGGCAGGGGTTCGTGCGTCTACCGCCGATGCGCGCCATTGCCGACAAGCCAGATGCCGTGCTGCTGGCCGAGCATTGCGGCTGGCTGATGGCTACCGAAGTGCTGGCTGTCGGCCTGGACCTGAGTTTTGCTCCGGTGCTGGATCTGGACTACCAGCGCAGCGCGGTCGTCGGGACGCGTTCGTTCGAGGGCGACCCGGAGCGTGCGGCGTTGCTGGCAGGGGCGTTTATTCGTGGCATGAACGCGGCCGGCATGGCTGCGACCGGCAAGCATTTCCCTGGCCACGGCTGGGCTGAAGCCGACTCTCACGTGGCTATCCCGAATGACGAGCGCAGCCTGGAACAGATTCGCGCCAGCGATCTGGTGCCGTTCGCACGCCTGAGCGGGCAGCTTGCTGCAGTGATGCCAGCTCATGTCATCTACCCGAAAGTCGATTCGCAGCCCGCCGGTTTCTCCAAGCGCTGGCTGCAGGACATCCTGCGCGACGAACTGAAATTTGACGGTGTTATTTTCAGTGATGATCTGTCGATGGCCGGTGCCCACGTGGTCGGTGATGCCGCCAGCCGTATCGAGGCTGCGCTGACGGCGGGTTGCGACATGGGTCTGGTATGCAATGACCGTGCTGCGGCAGAACTGGCCCTCGGTGCGGCCCAGCGCTTGAAAGTCAGGCCTTCGCCGCGCATCGCGCGTATGCGCGGTCAGACATCAGCCAGTACCGATTATCGGCAACACCCGCGCTGGCAGGCCGCGCTTCAGGCCCTGCGCGCTGCTCAACTGATCGATTAAGGATTTGCGATGACTGTTTACGCGATTATTGGCGGTACTGGCCTGACCCAGCTGGAAGGCCTGAACATTCGGCAATCCTTGCCGATGAACACGCCTTATGGCGCACCTTCCGGCGAAATCCAGATCGGCGATTATGCCGGTCGCGAAGTTATGTTTCTGGCGCGGCATGGCCATCCGCATCGTTTGCCACCGCATCAGGTCAACTACCGGGCCAACATCTGGGCCTTGAAGCAGGCCGGTGCCGAAGCGATTCTGGCGGTCAATGCGGTGGGTGGCATACATCCAGCGATGGGCACCGGGCACTTTTGCGTGCCGCATGATCTGGTCGACTACACCAGTGGTCGCCAGCACACATTCTTTGCCGATGATCTGGAAGAGGTCACGCACATCGACTTCAGCTATCCCTACAGCGAAGCGTTACGGGCGCGGCTGGTTGCAGCACTGGCCGCTGAAGGGTGCGAGTTCTCTGATCGGGGTGTCTATGCCTGTACTCAGGGGCCGCGCCTGGAGACGGTCGCCGAAATCATCCGCCTTGAGCGTGATGGCTGCGACATCGTCGGCATGACTGGTATGCCCGAGGCCGCTCTGGCCCGTGAGCTTGAGCTGGAATACGCCTGCCTGGCGCTGGTGGTCAATCCGGCAGCGGGCAAGTCGACCACTGTCATAACCATGGCAGAAATCGAACAGGCCCTGCGCGATGGTATGGGCAAGGTAAAAGCCACGCTCGCCCGGGTTCTGTCAGCCTCCTGACTTACAGCATGCGCTTGAGGGTATTGTCCTTGCGCACAAGGTGATGCCAGAGCGCGGCGACTACGTGCAGGGCGATGACGTAATAGAAGATCGAGCCCAGCAGCTTGTGCACATCTTCGAACGTTTCGGCCCTGCGATCCGAGGTCGGCAGGGGCCAGGGTATCTGCAGGTCGGTGAGGGGAATGGGTAACGCACCTTTTTCCACCATCACCGTCAGCAGACCCAATAAAGGCTGAGCGAACAGGAACGCATACAGCGCGTAATGCGTAAGTGTCGCGGCTAAGCGCAACGCGCCTTCAAGCGGCGGCGTTATGCCGGGCGGACGATGCCGTCGACGCTCGGCGACGCGGAAAAACGCCATGGCCAGAATCACAATCCCCACCCAGAAATGGCTCTGCACGACCAGTGTGCGGTATTCAGAACCCTTGCCAAACTGACTGCGGCTCAGAATCAGGGTATACGCCAGCACAATCAGTATGGCCATGACCCAGTGCAGCCATCTGGCTCGTGCGGTGTAGCGTTGAGAGGTCGGTGCATCCACGGTTGGATTCCTTGTCGCTTTTTTACAGGTCCGGTAAGCAGTTTAGGCAGTTGCCGGGATCCTGCGTTTCATTTGTACGCGTTTTTTTCAGCGTCAGATCAGTGCCATTGAATATGCCCGACTGAATATGGCAAATACGCAGCACAGGCGACACGGGACGGAACCTGTGCCGATGGGTGGCTTCATATGACGTGAATATTCACCCGGGAGCAAGTCTTGACCAGTGCCAATCCGCCTGTCGGCCCAGCAACGCCAGTGTCCGCCAGTGTTTCATTGAATGTACTGACCATGAACATGCACATGGGCTTTGGCATTTTCAATCGCCGCTTCATTTTGCCGGAGTTGCGTGAGGCTGTGCGTACTGTATCGGCCGATATCGTGTTTCTTCAGGAAGTGCACGGCGAGCACCAGAGCCATGCGCGCAGCGTCAAGGACTGGCCGACGATTTCCCAGTACGAGTTCCTCGCCGACAGCATGTGGAACGACTTTGCCTATGGTCGTAATGCGGTGTACCCGGATGGCGATCACGGTAACGCGCTGTTGTCCAAGTACCCGATCATCCAGCACGAGAACCTCGACATTTCCATTCATGGCACCGAGCAGCGCGGTTTGCTGCACTGCATCCTGGAGGTGCCATACGCCGGTCGGGTGCATGCGGTGTGTGTTCACTTGGGCTTGCGTGAAAGCCATCGGCGTCAGCAGCTCAACCTGCTCGCCGAGCTGATGGAGCGTCTTCCCGAGGGTGAGCCGGTAATCGTTGCCGGTGATTTCAATGACTGGCGTCAGCGCGCCGATGCTTTGCTGGAGGGCACCGGGTTGCACGAGGTTTTTGTCGAGCGCTTCGGCGCGCCGGCCAAAAGTTTTCCGGCCCGCTGGCCTTTGCTCCGGCTTGACCGGATCTATGTCCGCAACGCGACTTCCCACAGGCCGAAAGTACTGTCCAGCCGCCCGTGGTCTCATCTTTCCGATCATGCACCGCTGGCGGTGGAGTTGACCTTATGAGCAATACGACAGGGCAGTGGTGTGATGGCAACTCGGTAGAGCTGCTGATCAACGGTGAAGACTTCTACGCCCGGGTGTTCGAGTGCATACGGGCCGCGCGCAAAGAGGTGTTGATCGAGACCTTCATCATCTTTGAAGACCGGATTGGCGAGGGCTTGCAACAGGCATTGCTCCAAGCTGCGGCCAACGGCGCGAAAGTGGTTGTCACGGTAGATGACTACGGGACATCGGACCTGAGTTCGGTGTTTGTCAAAACCATGATCGATGCCGGTATTCAGATTCAGCTGTTCGACCCGCGTCCGCGATTCATGGGTATGCGCACCAACCTGTTCCGCCGTCTGCACCGCAAGGTGGTCGTCATTGACGGCGAACTGGGCTTTATCGGCGGCATCAACTACAGCGTTGATCACATGACTGACACGGGGGTGACGGCCAAACAGGACTATGCCGTTCTGGTCCGTGGCCCGATTGTTGGGGATATTCACCACAGCGCGTTGAATATGCTCAGCAAGGTCGTTCGCGACAAATTGCCGCCCATTGCACTGAAGCTGGACCGCGCCGGTGACGCCAGCATGCTGCTCGCCGAGCGCGACAATGACGAGCACAGTACCGATATCGAAGAGCAGTACCTTGAGGCGATTCGCGCTGCGAAGCAACGGATCACCCTGGCCAACGCGTATTTTTATCCCAGCTACCGCTTTCTGCGTGAGCTGCGCAATGCATCACGGCGGGGCGTCAAGGTCACCCTGATTTTGCAAGGTCAGCCCGACATGCCGTTCGTGCGGGTCTGCTCGCGGCTGACCTACACCTACCTGCTGCGCGACGGCGTGGTCATTCACGAGTACAAGCAACGTGCATTGCACGGCAAGGTCGCGCTGATCGATCAGGACTGGTCCACCGTGGGCTCCAGCAATCTAGACCCGCTGAGCTTGGCGCTGAACCTGGAGGCCAATCTGTTCATCCGTGATCGCGGGCTCAATGAGCATCTGCAAAACCATCTGATGGAGCTTGCCGCTGCGCACAGTAAGCAGATGAGCCTCAAGGGCGCGGCGCGTGGTCAGTGGTGGCGTGCGCCGATGATCGTCTTGAGTTTCTTTTTCCTGCGGCGTTTTCCGGCCATTGCCGGTCTGTTCCCGGTTCACGGTGTGCGCCTCAAGCCGTTACGGGCCGGTGACGTGGTGCCGGAAGCGAAAGTCATCGAACAGCAGCAGAACAACCACGACATGGACCAGGAGAAAACTTCATGACTCAGGCCGCAAATGCAGCGCCGCGAAGTGCGCAGGGAGCCAAATGGAAATGGGCAAAGCGGATATTCAATCTGTTTTTCTTCATTGCTGTCCCGGTCCTGTTGTTTCTGCTGGTCAAGAACCTTGACTGGCAAGAGGTCAAGCAGGCGCTGTCGTCCTACAAGGCCAGCACTCTGGCCATTGCCGCCGTTGTGGCCTTCGCCAGTTACGCAACCTATTGCGGTTTTGACGTACTGGCGCGTTATTACACCCGTCACACATTGTCGATCAAGCAGATTGTGCCTGTGACCTTTGTCTGCTACGCATTCAACCTCAATCTCAGTTCATGGGTTGGCGGCATCGCCTTGCGTTACCGGTTGTATTCCCGGCTGGGGCTGGACGTTTCGACCATTACCCGGATTCTGAGCCTCAGCCTGATTACCAACTGGCTGGGTTACATGCTGCTGGCCGGTTTCGTGTTTTCGATGCGTTTTCTGGAGTTGCCAGAGGAATGGTCGATCGGCACCACGACCCTGCAATTGATCGGTTTCGGACTGCTGGCAGTGTGTTTTGCCTACCTCTTGGCCTGCCGCTTTTCCAAAAAGCGCTCATGGACCGTTCGTGATCAGGAATTCAATCTACCGTCGATGAAGCAGGCCTTGATGCAGGCCAGCCTGGGGGCTCTGAACTGGTCGCTGATGGCTGCGGTGATTTACACGCTGCTGCCCGACAAGGCGTTTTACCCGGCGATTCTCGGTGTGTTGCTGATCAGCAGCATCGCGGGTGTCATTACTCACATTCCAGCCGGGCTGGGCGTGCTTGAGACTGTATTCATTACCTTGCTGGCTCACCAGTTCTCCAAGGGCAGTCTGCTGGCAGCTCTGATTGGCTACCGCGCCATTTACTTCCTGCTGCCGCTGTTGATTGCATTGGTGGTGTATCTGGTGCTGGAAAAACGCGCGAAGAAAATGGGCCAGAAGAACCAGCAGCGAATGGGGCAGGAAGCGAAGACCTGAGGGCCGGGAATCTCAGCCCTCAATCATCAAACCCGACCTGCTCGTGGATCTCGTCGACTTTCAGCTCCAGCCGATACGCCACTGCAATGAATAGTGCCTGGCACAGGCACAGGGTGGCGCTCAGCGAGCGGAAGGCGAACGAGCTGCCTTCATTGACCAGCAACACCGAGTTGGCACGCTTGGCCAGCGGCGACAGATTGCTGTCGGTGATGATCAGCGTCTTGGCCTGATGATGCTGGGCGATGCGCAGGCAATGCTGGGTTTCCTTGCCGTAGGGCGTGAAGCTGATGGCAATCACCAGATCGTTGGCACGCACGCTGCGCATCTGCTCTCGATAGCTGCCCCCCAGGCCCGATATCAAGTGAATACGCTTGTTGGTGTGTTGCAGGTTGTAGACCAGATAATCCGCCACGGCAAATGAGCGGCGCACACCCACCACGTAGATATTGTCGGCGTTGACCACCAGATCTACAGCCTTTTCGAACTCATCGTCGTCCAGCTCTGCACTCAAACGCTCCAGCCCGGAGAGCGTTGCGCTCACGCATTCGCGTGCCAGATCACCCGAGTGGGCCTTCTGAGACTTATTGGCGATCATGCTGCGGATGCGTTGCTGGTAGTTCTGCACCGGCGTGGTCTTGTGCGTGTAAGCCTCGCGAAACAACGCCTGCATCTCACTGAAGCCGCTAAACCCGAAACGCTGGGAAAAGCGCACGATGGCCGACGGGTGGACTTCGCACTCGCGGGCAATGTCACTGATCCGGTCAACCATGATCCGGTCGCTCTGCTGGCTCATATAGCTGGCGATGCGCTTGAGTTGACGCGGTAAACCGTCGTACTCATCAGTGATCAGCCTTAGCAGGCCTTCGGCATTGGTCGGCGGCATGTCGACGCTCGTCTCGGGCAGAGTGGGCTGATCGGCGCTGGTCATATTCAAATCCTTTCTACTTGTTCTTTCAGGGCACATGTTCTTTCAGGGCAATTTCTTACAGCGCAACGTCTTTCAGGGTAGCGCAGTTGTGCGTCCGACGATTTGGGCTGCCTTGGGCGGGGACGACTATAGCTTACCCGCCTGTACATTGTGCCAGCACTTGAATAGCAGTATGGAAAAAATATTCCACAAAAAATAATTATAGAATAAATATTGATTGATGAGGCTCGACGTTTTACGCTGCATTCACAAAGCAGCGTGTACACATGATGCAGGCGCTGCAGGCTGATAAAAATAACAGGAGCCACCATGGGCCAGACACGCTTTGCCACTGGGCGTCAGTTGGATCTGATCTGCCTCGGACGCCTGGGCGTCGATCTTTATGCGCAACAAGTAGGTGCGCGGCTGGAAGACGTTTCCAGTTTCGCCAAATACCTGGGCGGCTCATCGGCCAACATCGCATTCGGCACTGCCAGGCTGGGGCTCAGGTCAGCCATGCTGAGCAGGGTAGGTGATGACCACATGGGCCGCTTTCTGGTCGAGTCGCTGGCCCGCGAAGGCTGTGATGTCAGCGCTATCAAGCGCGATCCCGAGCGCCTGACCGCCATGGTGCTGCTGGGGCTGAAGGATCGTGAAACGTTTCCCCTGGTGTTCTACCGCGAAAATTGCGCCGACATGGCCTTGCGTGCCGAGGACATCGACGAACAGCAGATCGCGTCGAGCAAGGCGCTGCTGATCACCGGCACGCATTTCTCTACCGATCAAGTGTTCAAGGCCAGCAGCCAGGCACTCGACTACGCCGAAAAACATGACGTCAAACGCGTGCTGGATATCGATTATCGTCCGGTGCTCTGGGGCCTGGCGGGCAAGGCTGATGGCGAGACACGTTTTGTTGCCGATCAGAAGGTCAGCCAGCATGTGCAGCGCATCCTGCCGCGTTTTGATCTGATTGTCGGTACTGAAGAAGAATTTCAGATTGCCGGCGGCTCTACCGATTTGCTCACGGCCCTGCGTACCGTGCGCGAACTGACTGCCGCGACGCTTGTGGTCAAGCTCGGCCCGCAAGGTTGCACAGTGATTCACGGCGCCATTCCTGCCCGGCTTGAAGACGGCGCAATCTACCCTGGCGTGCGGGTGGAAGTGCTCAACGTGCTGGGCGCTGGCGATGCGTTCATGTCCGGTTTTCTCAGCGGCTGGCTCAAGGATGCCAGCGACGAGCGCTGCTGCCAGCTGGCCAATGCCTGTGGCGGGCTGGTGGTGTCGCGGCATGCCTGTGCGCCCGCGATGCCGACGCCTGCAGAACTCGACTACCTGTTCAACAGCCCACACCCCATTACCCGGCCTGATCAGGATGTCGCCCTGCAACGGCTGCATCAGGTCAGCGTGCCGCGCAAGCAGTGGCGGCAGTTGTTCATCTTCGCCTTCGATCATCGCGGTCAACTGGTCGAGCTGGCCCAGCAGGCCGGGCGTGATCTGAGCAGCATCAGCCAGCTCAAGCAACTGTTCGTGCAGGCGGTTGAGCGGGTCGAAGCCGGCCTGCGCCAGCGCGGCATCGACGCCGATGTCGGGCTGCTTGCCGACCAGCGCTTCGGTCAGGATTCGCTCAACGCTGCGACCGGTCGCGGCTGGTGGGTGGCGCGTCCGGTGGAAGTGCAGGGTTCAAGACCGCTGGCGTTCGAGCATGGCCGCTCCATCGGCAGCAATCTGCTCGCCTGGCCGCAAGAACAGATCATCAAGTGCCTGGTGCAATATCACCCCGATGACGAGCCCATGCTGCGCCTGGAGCAGGAAGCGCAGATCAAGGCGCTCTACGACGCGTCGAAAGTCAGTGGTCACGAACTGCTGCTGGAAATCATTCCGCCCAAGGATCACCCCTCGTCTCATCCCGACGTGATGGTTCGGTCGCTGAAGCGTTTGTACAACCTGGGCATCTACCCTGCGTGGTGGAAGATCGAGGCGCAGAGTGCGCAGGTCTGGCAGCAACTGGACGAATTGATCCAGCAGCGCGATCCGTATTGCCGTGGCGTGGTACTGCTCGGGCTCAATGCGCCTGTCGAAGACCTCGCTGCCGGTTTTGCCGAAGCACGACACAGCCGCGTCTGCCAGGGTTTTGCCGTGGGCCGGACCATATTCCGCGAGCCAAGCCGGGCCTGGATGGCCGGGGAAATAGACGATGCGGCGCTGGTCAGTCGGGTGCAGAGCACCTTCAACTGGTTGATCGAGTCCTGGCGCGAAAGCCGCGCCTGACTCTTTCTTGATCTGACGTCGCGATAACAACAAAAAAGGTGCAGCCATGCCCGTTTCCATTTCCACACCCAGGATCCGCATCGGCATCAACCCGATCTCCTGGAGCAACGATGACTTGCCGGCCCTCGGCGGAGAGACGCCTCTGAGCACCGCCTTGAGCGAAGGCAAAGCCATTGGTTACGAAGGCTTTGAGCTCAACGGCAAGTTTCCGAAAGATGCCAAGGGGGTCGGTGATGTGCTGCGGCCCTATGATCTGGCGCTGGTGTCCGGCTGGTATTCAAGCCGTCTGGCGCGGCGCTCGGTGGCCGAAGAAATCGAAGCCATTACCCCGCATGTGCAATTGCTCGCCGAGAATGGCGCGTCGGTGCTGGTGTACGGTGAAGTGGCTGACTCGATTCAGGGGCAGCGCATTCCGTTGGTTGAGCGCCCGCGTTTTCACACCGATGCAGCCTGGCATGAATATGCCGAAAAACTCACCGAACTGGCGCGTTTCACTCTATCCCGAGGCGTGCGCCTGGCGTATCACCACCACATGGGCGCTTACGTCGAGTCGCCACAGGATATTGATCGGCTGATGACACTGACCGGCAAGGAAGTCGGGCTGCTGTTCGATTCGGGGCATTGTTACATGGGCGGCGGCGAGCCTTTGCAGGTGCTGAGCAAGCACATCGAGCGTGTCTGCCATGTGCATTTCAAGGATGTGCGCAAACCTGTGGTGCAACTGGCACGCAACAATCTCTGGAGCTTTCCGGACTGCATCATCAATGGCACGTTCACGGTGCCAGGTGATGGTGATATCGACTTTTCAGCGCTGCTCAAGGTGTTGTTGCAATCCAACTATAGCGGCTGGCTGGTGGTCGAGGCCGAACAGGACCCAGCGGTAGCGCCGAGTTATGTGTATGCCAAAAAGGGCTATGACACCCTGCGCCAACTGCTGGCCGATGCGCGATAAGGAGGATCTATCCATGAATCTGCTGACCAAAAGCAAACCCCAGGGCCGTGACATCGTGGCGCTGGCGCCCGGTTCGCTCGAGTACGTGAACTTTGCCGCCTACCGTCTGGAAGCCGGAGAGCGCCTGCCTCTCGGTGCCGAAGAAAACGAACTGTGCGTGGTCTTGCTGGCCGGGCACGCCAGCGTGAATGGCGAAGCACCGGGGCAGGGCGCTTTCAGTTGGGAAAACATCGGCGACCGGCAATCAGTTTTCGAGGAAAAATCGCCGTTTGCGGTCTACCTGCCACCGCATAGTCAGGCAGAGTTCGTTGCGCGTGGGCCGCTGCACCTGGCGGTATGCACGGCACCGGGCGATGCGCGCAAACAGCTTGCGGCACGGCTGATCATGCCGGGCAGCATGAAACGCAGCGTACGCGGCAAAGGGGCCAACACCCGTTACGTGTGCGACATCCTGCCGGACAGTGAACCGGCGCATTCGCTGCTGGTGGTCGAGGTGCGGACTCCTTCAGGGCATTCGTCCAGCTACCCGCCACACAAGCACGACCGGGACAATCTGCCCCACGAAAGCTTTCTCGAAGAGACCTATTACCACCAGGTCAACCCGCCGCAGGGTTTCGTTTTCCAGCGGGTTTACACCGATGACCGCAGTATCGATCAGGCCATGGCCGTGGAAAACAATGATCTGGTGACAGTGCCCAAAGGCTATCACCCAGTGTCCGTGCCCTACGGTTACGAATCGTATTACCTGAACGTGATGGCCGGTCCGACGCGCGCCTGGCAGTTCCATAACGACCCGCAGCACAGCTGGCTGCTGGATCTTTGATTTCCCCTTTTTACTCTGGAGGCATGAGATGAACGAGTCACCGGTGATCGGCCATTACATCAACGGACACCTGAATGACGGCGATGGTGAGCGTTACAGCGATGTCTTCAACCCGGCAATCGGCACTGTTCAAGCGCGCGTTGCGCTGGCCAGCGTGAAAACCGTGGATGAAGCGGTCGCTTCGGCCAAGGCTGCTTTTCCCGGCTGGGCCGATCAGTCCTCGCTGCGCCGGGCGCGGGTCATGTTCAAGTTCAAGGAATTGCTGGACCGGCACCACGACGAGCTGGCGCAGATCATCTGCCGCGAGCACGGCAAGGTGCTGTCTGATGCGCGTGGTGAAGTGGTGCGCGGTATCGAGATTGTCGAATTTGCCTGCGGTGCGCCCAGCCTGCTGAAAAGTGATTTCAGCGACAACATTGGCGGTGGTATCGATAACTGGAACCTGCGTCAGCCTCTGGGCGTCTGCGCCGGGGTCACGCCGTTCAACTTTCCGGTCATGGTGCCGCTGTGGATGATCCCCATGGCATTGGTGACCGGCAACTGTTTCATCCTCAAACCTTCCGAGCGCGACCCGTCTGCCAGTCTGCTGATGGCGCGCCTGCTCAAGGAAGCCGGTCTGCCTGATGGCGTATTCAATGTGGTGCAGGGTGACAAGGTGGCGGTCGATGCGTTGCTGCAACACCCTGACATCGAGGCCATTTCGTTCGTCGGTTCGACGCCGATTGCCGAGTACATTCACCAGCAGGGCACGGCCCACGGCAAGCGCGTGCAGGCGCTGGGTGGGGCCAAGAATCATATGATCGTGATGCCCGATGCGGACCTGGATCAAGCCGCTGATGCCTTGATCGGGGCGGCGTATGGTTCGGCGGGTGAGCGCTGCATGGCCATCTCCATTGCAGTGGTGGTGGGCGATGTCGGCCAGCAACTGATCGACAAGCTGCTGCCGCGCATCGACCAGCTCAAGGTCGGCAACGGCATGCAGGCCGATTCGGACATGGGGCCGCTGGTCACCGCCGTGCACAAGGCCAAGGTCGAGGGTTTCATCGATCAGGGCGTCAAAGAGGGCGCGAAGCTGATTGTCGATGGCCGCAACTTCAAGGTGCCGGGTGCCGAGCAGGGCTTTTTCGTCGGCGCGACGCTGTTCGACCACGTCACGCCGCATATGCAGATCTACAAGGAGGAAATCTTCGGCCCGGTGCTGGGCATCGTTCACGTCGCGGATTTCGCCAGCGCCGTCGAGCTGGTCAACGCACACGAATTCGGTAACGGTGTGTCGTGCTTTACCAGCGATGGTGGAGTGGCCCGTGCGTTTGCGCGGACCATCAAGGTCGGCATGGTCGGTATCAACGTGCCTATCCCGGTGCCCATGGCCTGGCATTCGTTTGGCGGCTGGAAACGTTCACTGTTTGGCGATCACCACGCGTACGGCGAAGAAGGCCTGCGCTTTTACAGTCGCTACAAGAGTGTCATGCAGCGCTGGCCGGACAGTATTGCCAAAGGCCCCGAGTTCAGTATGCCGACTGCCAAATAGCCTTCATCAATGGAATGTTGCGGAGAACAAGAACAATGAACCAACCTCTGCGTTTCGCCCTTAATCGAATGGTCGCGCCGCGCCTGTCTCTGGAAGGTTTCGTCGATCTGGCGGTGAAGCTGGGTGCCGATGCCATCGAGATTCGCAACGACCTCAAGGGTATCGAGATCGAGGACGGCTCTGCACCCCAGGTCGTTCGTGACCTTTGCGCTGCCCGGGGGGTAAAGGTGCTGTCCATCAACGCCCTGTACCCATTCGATGTCTGGAATGAAGAGCGCGCAGCCCAGGCGACGAAGCTTGCGCAGTACGCTCGCGACTGCGGTGCGCGCGGTCTGGTGCTATGCCCGCTCAATGACCGTGCAGATCCGCGTAACGGCGCGCAGCGCGCTTCGGGGTTGCGCACCGCGTTGACTGCGTTGGCACCGATTCTTCGTGAGCACGGCATTCTCGGCTTCGTCGAACCGCTGGGCTTCGAGGAGTGCTCGTTGCGCCTCAAACGTCAGGCGGTGGACGCAATCAGGGCGGTGGGTGGGCTGGACGTTTATCGGCTGGTTCATGACACCTTTCACCACCACCTGGCCGGTGAGGTCGAGCTGTTTCCAGAGTTGACCGGGCTGGTGCATATCTCCGGTGTCGAGGATGCGCAGGCACCGCTCAACAGCATTCGCGATGGCCATCGCGTGCTGGTCGGCGAAGCTGACATTCTGGGTAATGCATCGCAGATCGAGCGTTTGCTGGACAGCGGCTATCAGGGCCATCTTTCCTTCGAACCGTTCGCCGAAAGCGTCCACGCGCTGACTGACATTCCTCAGGCGATAGCGGCGAGCATGACGCACTTGTCACGAGCCGTTTCGCAGCGTCACTGACTTGCGCCGTCAGGCCATCTCAAACCCTGGCCACCTCAAACAACAACAAGGTGCGAACATGAGTACAACCCGACTGACCATGGCCCAGGCCCTGGTGAAGTTTCTCGATAACCAGTACGTCGAAGTCGACGGCGTGCAGAGCAAATTCGTCGCTGGCATCTTCACCATTTTCGGGCATGGCAACGTGCTGGGTCTTGGGCAGGCGCTGGAACAGGACAGCGGCGACCTGATGGTTCATCAAGGCCGTAACGAGCAGGGCATGTGCCACGCCGCCATCGGTTTTGCCAAGCAGCACCTGCGGCGCAAGATCTACGCGTGCAGCTCTTCGGTCGGGCCAGGCGCGGCGAACATGATCACCGCCGCCGCAACCGCCTCGGCCAACCGCATTCCGTTGCTGCTGTTGCCGGGGGACGTCTATGCCAGCCGCCAGCCTGACCCGGTGCTGCAGCAGATCGAGCAGTTTCACGACCTGAGCATCAGCACCAACGATGCATTCAAGGCGGTGAGCAAATACTGGGACCGTATCAACCGTCCCGAGCAGTTGATGAGCGCAGCGCTCAATGCCATGCGCGTACTGACCGACCCGGCTGATACCGGTGCCGTCACGCTGGCGCTGCCTCAGGATGTGCAGGCCGAGGCCTACGATTACCCGGACAGCTTCCTGCAAAAACGTGTGCACCGTATCGACCGCCGCCCGCCCAGCAAGGCCATGCTTGACGATGCGTTGAAGCTGCTGGCCGGCAAGCGCAAACCGCTGCTGATCTGCGGTGGTGGCGTGCGTTATTCCAGCGCAGCCGACGCCTTGCAAGCCTTTGCCGAGCGCTTCGATATCCCGTTCGCCGAAACCCAGGCAGGCAAGAGTGCCATCGTTTCGGCGCACCCGCTGAACATGGGCGGCATCGGCGAGACCGGCACGGTGGCGGCCAATCAGCTGGCGAAAGAGGCGGACCTGATCATCGGCGTCGGCACCCGCTACAGCGATTTCACCACCGCGTCGAAATGGCTGTTCCAGAACCCGGATGTGCAATTTCTCAACCTCAATGTCGGCGCCTTCGATGTGCAGAAGCTGGATGGCGTGCAGGTCCTGGCCGATGCGCAGGTGGCATTGCAGGCACTGACTGAAAGCCTGCAAGCCAGCGGTTACCGTGCTGCCTGGGGCGATGCGCCGCAGACAGCCCGTGCGCAGCTGGATGCCGAGGTTGATCGCCTGTATGCGGTCGAGTACCAGAGCGAGGATTTCGTCCCGGAAATCAACGATCACCTGGACCCGGCCGTGCTACGCGAGTTCATCGAGCTGACCGGCTCGTGTCTGACCCAGAGCGGCGTACTGGGCATTCTTAACCAGAACCTGCCTGCCGATGCAGTGATCGTTGCGGCGGCGGGCAGTTTGCCGGGTGACCTGCAGCGTGCCTGGCGCAGTACCGGGGTCGACACCTATCACGTCGAATATGGCTATTCATGCATGGGCTATGAGGTCAATGCGGCACTGGGCGTCAAGCTCGCTGCGCCGCACCGCGAGGTCTTCGCGCTGGTCGGTGATGGCTCTTACATGATGCTCCATTCAGAGCTGGCGACCTCGATTCAGGAGCGGCGCAAGATCAACGTGGTGTTGCTGGACAACATGACTTTCGGCTGCATCAACAACCTGCAGATGGAACACGGCATGGACAGTTTCGGCACCGAGTTCCGTTTTCGCAATTCCGACACAGGCAAGCTCGACGGCGACTTTGTACCGGTGGATTTCGCCATGAGCGCTGCCGCCTATGGCTGCAAGACCTACAAGGTCAGCACCGCCGAACAACTGCGCCAGGTGCTTGTCGATGCGCAACGTCAAACGGTATCGACGCTGATCGACATCAAGGTCCTGCCCAAGACCATGATTCACAAATACCTGTCGTGGTGGCGTGTCGGCGTTGCCGAAGTATCAACGACCGGCACCACGGCCCAGGTTTACGAAAAACTCAACCGCGAACTGGCCAAGGCTCGACAGTACTGATCACTGTTTATCGTTCAGCGCCCGTGACCCGTTCACGGCAACATCCAATAAAAAAAGGAACATGAAAATGGCATTGAAACTCGGCGTGATCGGTACAGGCGCAATCGGTCAGGATCATATCCGGCGTTGCAGCAAGACGCTGGTTGGCAGTCAGGTGGTAGCCGTCACCGACATCAACCTGGAGCAGGCAGCCAAAGTGGTGCGCGAGCTGGACATCGGTGCCGAAGTGTATGCCGACGGCCACGCGCTGATTGCCGCGCCCGACGTCGAAGCGGTGCTGGTCTGTTCCTGGGGCCCCAGCCATGAAGAGTACGTGCTGGCGGCCATTGCCGCAGGCAAGCCGGTGTTCTGCGAAAAGCCTTTGGCCGTAACCGCCGAAGGTTGCCGACACATCGTCGAGGCCGAGATCGCCAGCGGCAGGCGTCTGGTACAAGTGGGTTTCATGCGCCCTTATGATCAGGGCTATCGCGCCCTGAAATCGGTGATCGACAGCGGCCGGATCGGCGAACCGCTGATGCTCCACTGCGCGCACCGCAACCCTCGGGTCGGCGAGAACTACAAGACCGACATGGCCATCACCGACACGCTGATTCATGAACTCAATGTGCTGCGCTGGTTGCTTAACGATGACTATGTGTCGGTGCAGGTGGTGTTCCCGCGCAAGACCAGCAAGGCCCTCGCGCACATGAAAGACCCGCAGATCGTGATGCTGGAAACGGCCAGAGGCACGCGCATCGACGTCGAAGTGTTCGTCAACTGCCAGTACGGCTACGACATCCAGTGTGAAGTGGTCGGCGAGAGCGGCATTGCCAAACTGCCCGAGCCTTCTCAGGTGCAGTTGCGCAGCGAAGCGAAATTGTCCAACGCGATCCTGATGGACTGGAAAGACCGGTTCATTGCTGCCTATGACGTCGAGTTGCAGGACTTCATCGATGGCGTCAACGCGGGCACGATTTACGGGCCTTCTGCCTGGGACGGTTATGCCGCTGCGGTGGCCGCCGATGCCTGTGTTCAGGCGCAGAACAGCGGAGCGGTCGTACCGATTGCCCTGGAGATGCGTCCCGCGTTTTATGACTGACAGAGGTGTCTGGAATCGGGCTGTCTTTCAAACAGTAAAAGGGAGGGCATCATGCGCATCGCACTGGATCCTTATATGTATAGCCACCTGTCGCTGGGTGCGATGGTCGATAAGACGGCGGAACTGGGCTACGACTACATAGAGCTTTCACCGCGCGAAGATTTCATGCCGTTCTACAAGTACCCGCGCGTGGATCGTGCGCGGATCAGGGAGTTTCGCAAAGCCCTGAGCGATGCTGGTGTGAAACTCTCCTCGCTGTTGCCGCTGTACCATTGGGCTGCTCCGGATGAAGACTTGCGTATTGCAGCGGTGCGCAACTGGAAGCGCGCCATTCAGGTGGCTGTGGAAATGGACTGCGACCTTATGAATACCGAGTTCAGCGGACAATCCGATCATGCACTGGTGTGCGAAAACCAGTTCATGAAATCCATGGATGAACTGATGCCGTGCTTCGAGCGAGAAGGCATCCGGCTCGATATCCAGGCGCATCCTTATGACTTCTGCGAACGTAACAACGAGTCAGTCGACATCATTCGCGGCCTGGACCGGGACTGGATCAATTACCTGTATGCCGCGCCACACACCTTTTTCTACGATGATGGCGTGGGGGACATTGCCTCCATGCTGCGGTACGCAGGTGACAAGCTCACCCACCTGATCATTGCCGACACCTATAATCACCGGGCTTCGTCCAACCTGCGCTACATCGTCAACCCGCCTGGCGTCACGGCAACGGTGCATCAGCATCTGGACATCGGGCAGGGCGAGGTGGACTGGGACGCGTTCTTCTCGACATTGCGGGACATTGATTTCGACGGTATTGCCACAGTGGCCGTATTTGCCTGGGAGGAGCGCGCAGATGAATCGAGCCGATTCATGCTGGAGCGGGTCAAAAGCGAGCTGCTTCGTTGAAACGGCGGCATCCAATACACGACCGAGGGCTGCGGCCATGAGGTTCATGGACTACAGGAGATATCCATGCGAGCAGGGCTGGTGGGCTACGGCAAAGGCGGGCGTTACTTTCATGCAACGCTGATTTCGAGTTTGCCCGGTGCCACATTTGCAGGCGTTGTCACCCGTTCACCCGAGCGAAAGCAGGAAGTGGCCAACGATCATCCCGGCGTGGCAACCTTCGACACGCTGGCTGAGCTGGTCGCTGCCGGGGTCGATGTCGTGGTGATTTCCACGCCCCTGGCTTCGCGCCGAGCGTTGATCCTTGAAGCGATAGAGCTGGGCGTCGGGGTGGTCAGCGACAAACCCTTTGCCAGCGACGCCGCCCAGGCGCGCGAGCTGGTGGAAGCGGCCGAACGGCGGGGCGTGCTGCTTAGCGTTTATCAGAATCGGCGCTGGGATTCCGACTTCCTCACCGTGCGCAAATTGATCGACAACAAGGCGCTGGGGCAGATCAGCCGGTTCGAGTCCAGTATCGAGCGCTATTCGCCACGCTCTGTCGGCAAGGCCAGCGGTGGTGGCATGCTGCGTGACCTGGGCAGTCATCTGGTGGATCAGGCACTGGTACTGTTCGGGCCGGTCGAGCGGGTGTACGCAGAATTGCAGTTCGCTACGCCGCAAGACGTACTGGACCACACGTTCTTCGTGTCCTTGAGTCATGCCAGCGGTGTGACTTCGCACCTGTCAGGCAGTTGTCTGCAAAATACCCCCAAGCCGCGTTTCAGGGTCAGTGGAACCAAGGGTTGTTACAGCGTCGAAGGGCTGGACGGTCAGGAGGAGGCTGCGTTTGCCGGCCTCACGCCACGGTCCGAGGGCGAGCGCTGGGGTGTCGAAGAGCATCGGCGCTGGGGCTGGTTCGAGCAGGGTGAGCACCGCGAGCGTGTGCCTTCGGAGCGCGGCTGCTGGCTTGAGTTCTACCGCCTGTTGCAGAGCGCCGTTGACGAGCAGGGCGGTAATCCGGTTGATCCTCATGATGCCATTGCATCGGCACAGGTCATGGATGCAGCCCGCTTGAGCGCCAGTGAAGGGCGGGTTGTGGTGCTGTAATCATCGTGTGCCACGCTGCATATAAAAGCCTGCCATCGGACAAGGCCCGACGCCTGACAAGCGTCGGGCTTTGTCGTATCTGCAGCCGAATAAAAATGAAATGGAATAAAATTCTAAAACCAGTTGAATTGGAAAATATTTTCCAATAGAGTCTTTTTCAGGTTACCGACTATCGAATCACTCGGGCTTTGAAGGTCTTTCAAGTCACGAGATGCACACCAACAAAAACAAAACAAAAGATAGGTACTGTCGATGAAAACCCCTACCTCTGGCCTCACCGCCAAGCGTTCTGCCACCTCTTCATTCTGGATTCGGACCATGGAGCGATTTCTCACAATCGTTGCCCGTGGCATGTGCGTGCAACACAAGGACGCGCAACTGTTCTGCATTCCCGGAGCAACCGGGATCCGCCTGTCACGCTGATTCGCTGCATCCGAACAACAATAATCTGGAGACAGATCCTCATGAAGACCAAGATTGCTTTGACCTCATTGGCCATTGCGCTGATGTTGGGCAGCGGTGCAGCTTTGGCCGATATCAAGATCGGTGTGGCCATGTCGCAGTTCGATGACACCTGGCTGACCTACCTGCGTGACGACATGAATGCCAAGGCCAAAGCCATGTCCACGACCGAGAAAGTGGACCTGCAGTTCGTCGATGCCCGCGCGGACGTCAACAAACAGCTCGACCAGGTCAAGGACCTGGTCAACAAGAAAGTCGACGCCCTGATCGTCAATCCTGTCGACACCGCTGCCACTGCGCGGATCACCAAGGACGCGGTCGCCGCCGGCATCCCGCTGGTCTACGTCAACCGCCGCCCTGACGATCCGAAACTGCCTGCAGGCGTCGCCACCGTTACGTCGGATGACATGGAGGCAGGTCGACTTCAGGCGCAATACATCGCCGACAAAATGAAAGGCAAGGGCAGTGTCATGATTCTTCTGGGTGACCTGGCCAACAACTCCACGCAAAACCGCACCAAGGGCATCAAAGAGGTGCTGGCCAAGTACCCGGACATCAAGATAGATCAGGAGCAGACCGGCATCTGGCTACGCCAGAAGGGCATGGACCTGACCAACGACTGGCTTACCCAGGGCCGTAAATTCAACGCGGTGCTGGCCAACAACGATGAAATGGCCATTGGCGCGGCGATGGCGCTGAAGCAGGCAGGCGTGGATGTGGCTAAAGGCAGCGTTTTAGTCGCCGGTGTCGACGGTACGCCAGACGGGCTCAACGCCGTTACCAAGGGCGACCTCGCAGTCTCCGTTTTCCAGGACGCCAAGGGCCAGGCCGACGGAGCGATTGATGCTGCCGTGAAAATGGCGAAAAAGGAAAAGGTCGAGCCCCAGGCGATCATCATCCCTTATCGCCTGATCACGCCTGAAAACGTCGCCACCTTCAAATAACAACGATCGCCAGGCCCGGGAGGATCTTTCCTCCCGCAGCCTGCCGTTTGAGGAGTTGTGATCATGTTTGGTTCAGCTACTGCCAACCCGCCCGCACAACGCGATCTGCCGTCCAGTGACAGCGGTAGCCCAACGCCGGATGCCCAGCCGCCTTATCTGCTGGAAATCAGCCATATCAGCAAGGGCTTCCCCGGTGTCATCGCGCTCAACGACGTCCAACTGCGTGTGCGCCCCGGCAGCGTGCTGGCGCTGATGGGCGAGAACGGTGCCGGAAAGTCAACGCTGATGAAAATCATCGCTGGCATCTACCAGCCGGACTCGGGCGAAATCCGTTTGCGTGGCAAGCCGATTCGCTTCGAGACGCCACTTTCGGCCCTTCAGGCCGGCATTGCGATGATCCATCAGGAGCTGAACCTGATGCCATTCATGAGCATCGCCGAGAACATCTGGATCGGTCGCGAACAGCTCAACGGTCTGCACATGGTTGATCACCGGGAAATGCACCGCTGCACTGCCGAACTGCTGGAGCGCCTGCGCATCAGGCTCGATCCCGAAGACCTGGTGGGCAACCTGAGTATCGCCGAGCGGCAGATGGTCGAGATCGCCAAAGCTGTGTCATATAACTCGGACGTGCTGATCATGGATGAGCCGACTTCGGCCATCACCGAAACCGAAGTCGCTCACCTGTTTTCGATCATCAACGACCTGCGCGCTCAGGGTAAAGGCATCATCTACATCACCCACAAGATGAACGAAGTTTTCGAGATTGCCGACGAAGTAGCGGTTTTTCGCGACGGCGCCTATATCGGCCTGCAGCGCGCCGAAAGTATGGACGGCGACAGCCTGATCACCATGATGGTAGGGCGTGAGTTGACGCAACTGTTCCCCGAGCGGGAAAAGCCGCCAGGCGAAGTGCTGCTTTCAGTCAGCAACCTGTGCCTGAACGGCATTTTCAAGGACGTGAGTTTCGATTTGCGTGCCGGAGAGATTTTTGGCATTGCCGGATTGATGGGGTCAGGCCGGACCAATGTGGCCGAGACCCTGTTCGGCATAACCCCCAGCGACAGCGGCGAGGTACGCTTTGATGGCACTACGGTACACATTGCCGACCCGCATCAGGCCATTGAACTGGGTTTTGCGCTGTTGACGGAAGACCGCAAGTTGACTGGGCTGTTTCCATGCCTGTCGGTGATGGAAAACATGGAAATGGCCGTGCTTGCCAACTATGCCGGCAACGGTTTCGTGCAACAGAAGGCACTGCGTGCGCTGTGCGAGGACATGTGCAAAAAACTTCGGGTCAAGACCCCGTCACTGGAGCAGTGCATCGACACCTTGTCGGGCGGTAACCAGCAGAAGGCGTTGCTGGCACGCTGGCTGATGACCAATCCCCGGGTACTGATTCTGGATGAGCCCACCCGCGGCATCGACGTGGGGGCCAAGGCGGAAATCTATCGCCTGATCTCCCTGCTGGCCAGTGAAGGCATGGCCGTCATCATGATCTCTTCAGAGCTGCCGGAAGTTCTCGGTATGAGCGACCGGGTCATGGTCATGCACGAAGGCGAAATGATGGGCATCCTCGATCGGGGCGAAGCGACCCAGGAAAAAGTCATGCATCTGGCCTCCGGCCACAAGGTTCATTGAGTTCGCACTACAGGGCTCGGTAGAAGAAGAACAAAAGGGGAACGAACATGAGCAACGCGATTTCGCAAAACAAACCGGCCCTGGCGCCGACCAGGAACAAGCGGCGGCTGCCAACCGAGCTGAGTATTTTTCTGGTGCTGATCGGCATCGGTCTGATCTTTGAGCTGTTTGGCTGGATCGTCCGTGATCAGAGCTTTCTGCTCAACTCCCAGCGTCTGGTACTGATGATCCTTCAGGTATCGATCATCGGCTTGCTGGCCATCGGCGTGACTCAGGTGATCATTACCACAGGCATCGACCTGTCATCCGGTTCGGTGCTGGCACTGTCGGCGATGATTGCCGCGAGTCTGGCGCAAACCTCGGACTTTTCCCGGGCGGTATTCCCTTCCCTGACCGACCTGCCGGTGTGGATTCCGATCGTGGTCGGGCTCGGAGTCGGGCTGCTGGCGGGTGCCATCAACGGCAGCATCATTGCCATAACCGGTATTCCGCCGTTCATTGCCACGCTGGGCATGATGGTCTCCGCGCGTGGCCTGGCGCGTTTCTACACCGAAGGTCAGCCGGTGAGCATGCTCTCGGATTCCTACACGGCTATCGGGCAGGGCGCGATGCCGGTGATCATCTTTCTGGTGGTGGCGGTGATCTTCCACATCGCCTTGCGTTACACCAAGTACGGCAAATACACCTACGCCATCGGCGGCAACATGCAGGCTGCGCGTACTTCCGGGATCAACGTCAAGCGCCACCTGGTTATCGTCTACAGCATCGCCGGGCTGCTGGCCGGGCTGGCAGGGGTGGTTGCCTCGGCACGTGCTGCAACCGGGCAGGCCGGGATGGGTATGTCTTATGAACTGGACGCTATCGCTGCCGCAGTCATCGGCGGCACCAGCCTGTCCGGTGGGGTAGGACGAATTACCGGCACTGTGATCGGTGCGCTGATTCTCGGCGTAATGGCCAGTGGTTTTACCTTTGTCGGCGTAGATGCTTATGTTCAGGACATTATCAAAGGTCTGATCATTGTAGTGGCGGTGGTAATCGATCAATATCGCAACAAGCGCAAGACCAAGCGCTGATTTCAATCATCTGCATCAAAGGGCCTTTTCAGGCCCTTTTGTGCGTTGGATGTTGCAGGAACCGATTAGCTGTCAGCAGGTCAGAGCCTCATCAAGCAGCATGCTGGCCGGGTCTTTCGCCCGCATTTCAAGGGTTTTACGGCAATTGTTGTACAAAAATCCTTCAATTGTGTTGCCGAGCCCGCTAGCCGGCCTTAGACTGCCGCCCCTCGTAAATTGAGTGCCAGGTGGCGCTTGGAGATTATTGGTTTGCACGGCAACGTCAAGCCGCTCCTCAATGCACGTTTTTTTATAGAGAAATAAATGACAAAGGAAAAGTTGCTGGCCATGCCGGCCGATGACTACATGAACGCCGAGCAGCACGCTTTCTTCGTCGAGCTGTTGCAGGGCATGAAGGTCGAGATCCACGAGCGAATCGAGCAGAGCCGTATTGCGATCGAGAGCCTGGACACGCCTGCCGACCCTGCAGACGCTGCTTCGGTTGAAGAGGAGCGTCACTGGCTGGTCAATGTGATTGACCGCGACCAGCGCATGCTGCCCCAGTTGGAAATGGCCCTTTCGCGTATTGCCGACGATACCTTCGGCTGGTGCGATGACAGCGGTGAGCCAATCGGCCTGAAGCGTCTGCTGATCAGCCCGACCACCAAATATTGCATCGAGGCGCAAGAGCGCCACGAGCAGATCGACAAGCACCAGCGCCAGGCCTGATACGCAGGCAGCAGCTGAGTGACCGAACCGGGAGGCAAGCGATTGCCTCCCGGTTTTGTTGTGCGCGGAATTTGTCGAAAACGGATTGCTCGCTACGACCAACGGGGCATGGCATAAGGCCGTTATCTAGCGTTTAATAAACGTAATAATGATAAATACCGACGGGGTGACGCAGCATGGCCGAGAACCTATCCATGGCAGCCGGATTACCACTGGCCGATGCTCGCGGTGCTGCGTCGAAGTGGTGGGTGCCGGCGGTGCAAAGTGTCGTGTTATGCCTGCTGTTCGCCGCCATGAGCGTTATCGGTTTGTCTCTTTATATCGTCATTCCCGCAGCGCTGCTGGTCGCCTGGCTGCCGCTTTTGTTGCGCAGAAGGCTGCCTGGCTTGCAAGTCGAGGCAAGTGACAGTGATATCGCGCTGCTGACCCGCGACCTGTCGCGTACCACCAGTCACAATGCACTGTCGGCCGCTCAGGTGGCATTTTCTGTCGGGCAACTGGCGGGCAAGGTGCAGTCGCAGCTGGGTGCTGCCGGACAGATAGTCAACAGCGCCGAACAGATGATTGCGACCGAGCAGCAGACTGCCCAGTTGAGTCAACAGGCGTTGGTTGCAGCCAGCGAGGCGCGTCAGCGCAGCGAATCGGGAAGCAGCGTTCTGAATGAGTCCATCGAGCGCATGCACCTCTTGAGCAAGCGTGCTATCGGCAGTCGTGAGTTGATCGAGGCGCTGAGCCAGCGCAGTGAAGAAATCCAGCGTGTGACGCTGGTCATTCAATCCATCGCCAGCCAGACCAACCTGCTGGCGCTCAATGCGGCCATCGAAGCCGCCCGGGCAGGTGAGCACGGGCGCGGTTTCGCGGTGGTCGCTGACGAAGTACGCGGGCTCGCGGGCCGTACCGCCAGCGCCACCGGGGAAGTCGGGCAGATGGTGGCCGATATCCAGCAGCGCACCGCTCAGGTGGTGGAGCAGATTCGCGAGCTGTCTTCTGACCTCGATGCTGGGGTCGAGCAGGTCGAGCTGACCGGCCAGCATCTGGGCAACATTGCCCGGCTTGCGATCGAGGTGGAAAGCCAGGTCAGCGAAATTGCTCAAGGCGCGAGGAGCAATCAGGACCAGTTGGCCAGCCTGTTCGATGCTGTCGAGCACATGCGCAGTGATCTTGCCGTCAGCGATGAACAAACCCGGCAACTGGCCAAAGCCGCCGTGCAGATGGAGGGGCAGGCCGAGACCATCAGCCAGCGGCTGGCTCAGGTCGGTCTGGATGAATATCACCAGCGTATCTACGACCTGGCCCGTGAAGGTGCGCGGTTGATCGCGGAAAAATTCGAGGCTGATATTGTGCAGGGGCGCGTCAGCCTGGATGACTTGTTTGATCGCAACTACAAACCCGTCCCCAATACCTCACCCACCCGCTTTACCACGCGTTTTGATCGCTACACCGATCAGGTCTTGCCAGCATTGCAAGAACCGCTGCTCTCGCGCCATGAAGGTCTGGTATTCGCCATTGCCTGCACGCAGCAAGGTTATGTGCCGACGCACAACAACGCTTTCAGTCAGCCTTTGACAGGCGATGCGACGGTGGACAATGCGCGTAATCGAAGCAAGCGCAAGTTCGATGACCGTACCGGCATTCGCTGCGGCAGCCATCAACAGCCTGTCCTGTTGCAAACCTACACGCGGGACACTGGCGAGTTGATGCACGACCTGTCCGTGCCTATTGTGGTCAACGGGCGACATTGGGGTGGTCTGCGCCTTGGGTATAAACCGCAAAGCCGCTGATTTTTAAAACAGGCGGCTCAGGTTAGATCAAGTATTAAATAACCTGCCCGGCTGGTTTTTCTGTTTGGTGAAATTGCGGGTTCTGAAACTCGTTTGCACACACGTGTAGGTGTTTGTTTATAAATAATAAATACCTGACGACAGAAGTTGTAGGAATACTCTGAATACGCGCTGCATGACTTGACTGATCACCGTCTTTAAGCAAGCTGTTTAAATCAACGTTATTTACGTTTTGATTTAAGTGCGGCCTTTTCTTGGCCTGCCTCTAAGGATGGAAAAGATATGAACGATAAATGGAGTGCCGAACAAACAGCAGCAATCTCGGATGTGGTAACGCGGCGTGTTACCGCACGGATCGGAATTTTCTTCGACGGCACGGGAAATAATCGCGTCAACAGCCAGATCGGGGCTGATTGTCAGGCACTGATTGAAATGAATGATGGTCAGCACATCAAAGAGTGTGCGGGTCGTCATGTTCATTCTGGCAGTAGTTATAGTAATGATCTGAGTAATATAGCCAGGCTGGTTGATCTTTATCGGCTGCAACGTGTTGCCGAAAATGACAGTGCAGGCTTGAAGGTGTACTACCCGATCTATGTAAGCGGGGCGGGTACTACCTCCGGCGGGCGTGATTCGGTATGGCCGGGACAGAGTTTCGGTCGGGGCACCACTGGTGTGATATGCAAGGTGGAAAATGCATTCAGAAAGCTTGAAACGGTATTGAAGGCATTTCCACGGGACAACCCGGATTGTGTACTGGAAGGGCTTGAGCTGGACGTGTTCGGCTTCAGTCGCGGTGCTGCGTCGGCCAGGCACCTGGCCAACGAAGTGCTGAAACAGCAGGCAGGAATGCTTGAGCCGATACTTCAAAGCCGCAAGGTCAGGCTCAGTGAGCATTTCAGCTGGCGCAACGGCAGCGTGCGGCTCAAGGTTATCGGCCTGTTCGACACTGTGGCCGCCATCGGCAGTTTCAGGGATATGGGCAATACCCGGGACGCGAACAACAGGAGGGTCAATCTTTACTTGCCGCCGGGGTGTGCCCAACAGGTGCTGCATCTGGTGGCTCGTGATGAATCACGGCGTAACTTCGCGCTTAACAGCGTCCTGCCGGCATGGCCGAAAGAAATCGTTTTACCCGGTGCCCATTCCGATATAGGCGGTGGTTATCCTCCACAGATGGAAGAAAGCGTGTTGCTCACGCGTCCGCAAAGCAGCCTGGTCAATCGTGACAGCCCGTGTGAGGCGGCGCCTTGCTGGAAGGACGCCCAGGCCCTGTTAAGCGCCATGAGCCGGGATGGCTGGATCGACCCGCTGGACAGTCAGGCATTTCTGAGGGTTCAGACCTGCGAAAGCAAATGTTACCCGTGCAGAAAAAACCTGAGTGGCATGAAAACGATCGTTGCTGCAGTGGGTATGAACCGCCAGGTCTTTGGTCACTTGTCGAGGGTGTCGTTACAGGTCATGCATGCACTGGCCTGTGATGAGGGGGTACCTTTCGACCCGGTGCCGAACAACCCTGAATTTCAGCTTCCTCCCGAGCTCGAGGGCATTTCAGCCCGCCTGATCGATTATGCGCGAGGCGGGCCTTACTTACTGGACAGTCATGAAGAGCAGCTATTGCGCTGGCGCTATATCCATCAGTCCGCGCACTGGAATGCAGTGGTCGGCAGAATGGGCACCTTTGGCGACGCCGTCTTTGTGCATGCTCCGCAACCGGGTGGCAGGACGTTGCATCCCAATGTCGGCCAGCCCGGTTATCCGCAGTAGGAATCAACGCCCGAGTGGTTCACTCGGGCTTTTTGTGAAGGCGCACATTCAGGTCGTCGACCACCATCGCCCATTCGGCATCCTCATGCAGCTGCTCCTTGAGAAAGTCAGCCTGCCGCGGCGTCCAGAAGTCGGCATCAATCAGCTTCACGTCGTCAGGCAGGGGATGGCTGGCGATGAACGCTTCGATGCTCTCATCGTCCGAATCCAGTGCCAATTGGGCGAACAGGTCGTTGATGGTCGTTGTAGTCTGTTCCATGTCATCTCCTCGCCGGGGGATATCCCCGTCTTCATCAGTTCTTATGGGAGTGGCCGACGCACTCAAGAGTTCGATGCATTTGGCCGTGTGAGAAGATGGCCTTTTGTGCTCTGCCTACAAGTGATATGTTTCCAGTATCGCCGAATGCACACTGATCGCCTGGCTGGAGCCCGTCCAGCCTTTGAGCCGTGATCAGGCTGGCCGCCGGTTTCAGGGCACCAGCGCTTTTGCGACACTGCAGTGTACAAAAGGTATATATCCCGTAGCTGCCATGAGCCGGTAGAATCCGCCACCCGCCTGCACAAGGTTTGCGGTGGCGCTTTCAGCGCTTCTGCGTGCAGCGTGCCGGAAAATTTCCGGTCGCTTGACGCGGTCTATGGATTAACCACTTTCTTGACTGCCCTGACATCAGGCAGCCTCATTTTCATGTTTGAGGGTTTGTACTTTGGCTGTAAGTAATCTGGATACCCATGCCTTGTTCGTGCTCGGCGATCTCCGCGCACAGTTGGTCAAGCAGTTTCAGTCCCGTTTTGTCTACATCACCGAGCAGTCAGCCGAAGGTATTTATATCGCTGAAATCGACACCGAAACCGCTCTGGTCGTCGACGACAAGCCGCGCCTGGAGCTCAAGGTAGGCGATCATTTCCGCGCGTCGGTATTGCCAAGCCGTGAAGGCGGCAAGCTCGAATTGAAATTCCGTGAAATCAAAATGACTGTGTATGGGCTGGGCGAATATGCGTTCGTCGATATCCCTGAAGGCCACGGCATTGTGTTCAAGGAAGGTCAGGCTGTGGTCATGGTGTTTGCCGCAAAAGAGCAGCTGCAGATCGGTATGAGCAAGGTTCTCAAAGGCGCAGTCGGCAAGGCCGCCAAATGGCGCAAGGGCGAGTTGACGTTCAAGGCCAGCGAGTAACGCTGGCCAGGCTGAAGGATCAGCCGCCTGCCGATTCTCCGTTGCCAGTGCCGCTACTGACTTCTGCGGGCACATCGTCACCGGCCATGCGCTTGCGGAACAGCGCTGTACGCGCCAGCAGCAGCGTGGTCACAGGCACGGTGATTGCCAGCAGCACAGGAATCAGCCAGGCGTGAATCACCGGCTCTGCCTTCAGAGCAGAGAAATAGATGATCGACGCCAGCGCGACGCACCAGGCACCCAGCGTCGACGCGAGGGCTGGCGGGTGCATGCGCTGGAAGAAGTCCTTGAGGCGCAGCAGCCCGAGAGCACCGGTCAAGGCGAACAGACTGCTGGCGATCAGCAGCCCGGCGGTCAGTATCTCGGCCCAGAAGGGCACGGTGTTCGGCAGTCCGGTCATTCGATCACTTCTCCGCGCAGCAGGAATTTGGCCAGAGCGAAGGAGCCGACAAAGCCGAACAGGGCAATCAGCATGGCTGCTTCGAAGTACGTGTCACTGGCGTAGCGGATGCCGAGCACCAGCATCATCAGCATGGCAATGATGTACAGGTAGTCCAGCGCCAGCACCCGGTCCTGGGCCGATGGGCCCTTGAGCAGGCGGAGCAGGGTGATCACCATCGCCAGGGCGAAGATCAGCAGGCTGATCAGGATCGCGTTGTCGAGCAGTGCACTCATTGAAAGATCTCCATCAACGGTCGCTCATAGGTGGTCTTGAAGTGTTCAATGAATTGCGCTTCATCCTCCAGATCAAAAACATGCATCAGCAGCACACTGCGATCCAGCGCCAGTTCCGACCATACCGTTCCGGGTACGACCGTAGTGACCATCGCCAGCGCCGCGAGGCCGTGGGCATCGTGCAGGTCCAGCGGGATACGCACAAAAGCCGAGCGTGGCGGACGACCTTCCAGGCGCCATACGCTCAAACCGACCTGAAGGTTGGAAACCACCACATCCCACCCGACCATGCACAGAAACTTCAGGATTGTGCCGGGTTTGCGGATGCGCACCGGCAGCGGGCGCAGCGGTGCCATCAGCAAGGGCGCGAGAAAGCCCAGCACGGCACCCAGCAGCAGGTGGCCAGGGCTGATCGACAGGTTCAGAACCAGCCATAACAGCCACAGTGCCAGAGAAAGCAGAGGAGCCGGAAACAGGCGCTTCATGGCTGCCCCTCCGAACTGATTTTCTGGCTGGTAGGGCCGGGTATCGGGCGTGTGGCAAGCACCGACTGCACATACTGTTTGGGCTCGTGCAGCGCGGCGGCGGTGTCCTGGGTGTAGCGCAGCAAAGGCTCGGCCTTGAACGTCAGCGCAACGCACAGGCCCAGCAGGATGATGATCGGTAGGCATTCGTTGCGGCGCAGCAACGGCGAAGGGCGCTCGTGCGGTGTCCAGAAGCGCTGGGTGCCGAGCCTGGAAAAAGCGATCAGCGACGCCAGCCCGGAAAAGATCAGCAGGCCGATCAGCAGCCATGCCTGGGTCGAGAGCGCTTCGTCCTGCGCGACGTCCAGCCCCAGCGGGTTCATCAAGGCGCTGAGCAGCGTGAGTTTACCGATGAACCCCGACAGCGGTGGCATGCCGATAATCAGCAACGCGCAGGCGATAAAGCTCAGGCCCAAAAATGCCATGGTCATGGGTATGACCTGACCGACCACGACTTTCTGCTCGTCGTCCAGGTTGGTGCCGGGTGGCGGATGCAGCGACTCAAGGGTGCGGGGCAGTTGATCCACGTCGTACTCCAGAGGGATCTCGTTGGCCGAGCGGGAACGCTCGACCAATTCGCCCAGCAGGAACATTGCGCTCAGCGCCAGCGTCGAGCTGACCATGTAGAACAGCGCGCCCGAGGTCAGGCTCGGCTGGGCGAAACCGACCGCAGACAGCAGAATGCCCGCTGACACCAGTATGCTCAAGCTGGCGAGGCGCTCCAGGCGCTGGGCAGCGATGATCGCAATCGCAGCGGTGAAAATCGTCGCCATGCCGCCGTAGATCAACCAGTCGCCGCCGAAGAATGCCGAGGCCCCGGCCTGCCCGGAAAACAGCAGCGTCCACAGGCGTAGCAGGGTGTAAACGCCCACTTTGGTCATGATCGCAAACATTGCCGCTACCGGCGCGCTGGCTGCCGAATAGGCCGGGACCAGCCAGAAGTTCAGTGGCCACATGCCTGCCTTGGCCAGAAATGCCGTGGCCAGAATGGCAGCGCCAGCATGCAGCAGGCCCAGATCTGACTCTGCCACTTGCGGGATCTTGATCGCCAGATCGGCGAAGTTCAACGTGCCGGTCACGCCGTATATCAGCGCAGCGCCGATCAGGAACAGCGATGAAGCCAGCAGGTTGATGGAAATGTAATGCAGGCCGGTCGACACCCGCGCCCGGCCGGAGCCATGCAGCATCAAGCCGTATGACGCTGCCAGCAGGACTTCAAAGAATACGAACAGGTTGAACAGGTCGGCGGTCAGGAATGCGCCATACAGCCCCATAAGCTGGATCTGGAACAGTGCGTGGAAACTGGCACCTGCCCGGTCCCAGCGCGCCAGCGCGAACAACAGGGCGCAAACACCGATGATGCCGGTCAGCACCAGCATCAGTGCCGACAGGTGATCCACCACCAGCACGATACCGAACGGCACACCCCAGTTGCCTGGCAGGTAGACACCGATCGAGCCACTGTTGCCGCTGTGCTGTACCCAGAGAAACAGCACCACGGAAATGCCCAGCCCGAGGATGCTGGAAAACAGATTGATGCGTCCCTTGAGCGGCCGATGCTTTTCGCCCAGCCAGAGCATCAGCCCGGCGGTCAGTAACGGCAGCAGGATCGGCGCAATGATCAGTTGATTCATCCAGCTCATGCCTTGGGCTCCCGGCCATCTACATGGTCGGTGCCGGTCAGGCCTCTGGAGGCGAGCAATACCACCAGAAACAGCGCGGTCATGGCGAAGCTGATGACGATGGCGGTCAGTACCAGCGCCTGCGGCAGTGGGTCAGTGTAATTGAGCAGGTCCTGGGGAATGCCGTCCTTGATGATTGGTTCTCTGCCGATGAACAGGCTGCCCATGCTGAAAATGAACAGGTTGACCCCGTAAGACAGCAGGCACAGCCCCATGACCACCTGAAAGGTGCGTGGCCGCAGGATCAGCCAGACGCCCGAGGCGGCCAGCACGCCGATGGCGATTGCAATGACTTCTTCCATCAGAGGATTCCTTGCGGGTTGGCAACGGGTTTGGGCAGTTGCGTCGGACGGTGGCTGCGCACCGACTGGTGAGCCAGCGCGGTGAGGATCAGCAGCGTCGAGCCGACGACCACGGCGTACACACCGACATCGAAGAACAGCGCACTGGCGATGTGAATATCGCCCAGAATCGGCAAATCGACGTGCGCGGTGTGCGTGGTCATGAACGGATAACCCAGCACCATGGAACCGGCTCCGGTCAGAACCGCGCACAACAGGCCTGTGCCCATCCAGCGTAACGGACGCAGGCTCATTTGCGCCTCGACCCATTGGGTACCTGCCACCATGTATTGCAGGAGGAACGCCACCGACATCACCAGACCGGCTACAAACCCGCCGCCTGGCTGGTTATGACCTCGAACGAACAAGTACATCGATATGATGAAGGCAATCGGCAGCAGCAATCGCACCAGCGCTGCCGGAACCATCATGAAGCCGAGTGCGGTATCGCTGGCACTGCGCGGGTTGACCAGGTCAGTCACCACGTCACGGGCCAGCAGGCGTTGCTGTGTGGGCAGCAGAATGCTTTCCTTCGGCGGGCGGAAGCGACGCAACAGGGCAAACACTGTCAACGCCACCGCCGCCAGCACGGTGATTTCGCCAAACGTATCGAAGCCGCGGAAGTCCACCAGCATCACATTGACCACGTTGGTGCCACCGCCCTGAGGCAGCGCGCGGCTCAGGTAAAAGGACGAAATGGCGTTGGGTGTCTGGCGGGTCAGCATGGCGTAGGACAACATCGCCATGCCCAGGCCGACAAGAACCGCCAGCCCGAAGTCACGTATCCGCCGGGTGCGAGCGCGCAGGCGTGCACTCAGTGGGGCGACGTCTTCGTTGCGTCGCGGCAGCCAGCGCAGACCGAGCAGAATCAGTACGGTCGTCACCACCTCCACGACCAGTTGAGTCAACGCCAGATCAGGTGCCGAGAACCAGACGAAGGTGATGCAAGTCATCAGGCCGCAGACGCTGACCATGACCAGTGCCGCCAGACGGTGGAACTTACCTTGCCAGGCTGCGCCTATTGCGCAGGCAATTGCGATAAGCCAGAGCGTGACAAACACCCCGGAACCCGGAATCTTCGGCCGGTCGCCCCAGGTCAGGCCACTGAAATACATCGGGATGAAGCCACCTGATACAGCTGCCAGTACCAGCAGAAACAGTTGCGGCTGCAAGCGACGAGTGCTGACCTTGCGCTCGAAACGCCGCGCCCAGTGCATCATCACCACCTGACTGCGTTCGAAAAAACGCTTGCCGTTGAGTCTGCCCACCAGCGGCGTGGCAGTAATGCGCTCGTGCTTGAGAGGTTTGCGCAGCAATAGATACAGGATGATACCGCCAGCCATCGCCACCAGGCTCATGACCATCGGCAGGTTCCAGCCGTGCCAGATAGCCAGGCTGTACTCGGGCAGCGTTCCGCCGACTACCGGACGCGCAGCGGCGGCGAGCAGGGGAGCGACCGATTGCGCCGGGAAAATCCCCACCACCAGACACGTCAGCACCAGCAGTTCGACCGGCGCACGCATCCAGCGCGGCGGCTCATGCGGCAAGTGCGGCAGGTCCTTGGCTGCCGGACCGAAAAACACATCGACCGTGAAACGCAGCGAATAGGCAACGCTGAATATCCCGGCGATGGTCGCGATCACCGGCAGGGCAATCTCGACCCAGGCAGTGGCGGAAATAAACACGGTTTCGGCAAAGAACATTTCCTTGGACAGAAACCCGTTGAGCAGCGGCACACCTGCCATCGATGCACTGGCGACCATCGCCAGTGTTGCGGTGTAGGGAAGCAGCTTCACCAGCCCACTGAGACGCCGGATATCTCGCGTTCCGCTCTCGTGGTCGATAATCCCGGCGGCCATGAACAGCGAGGCCTTGAAGGTGGCGTGGTTGAGAATGTGAAAGACCGCAGCTACCGCAGCCAGCGGGCTGTTGAGGCCCAGCAATAGCGTGATCAGGCCCAGGTGACTGATGGTCGAGTAGGCCAGCAGGCCCTTCAGATCATTTTGAAAGATAGCCGCGTAGGCACCCAGAATCAGGGTACAGGCACCTGCGCCACTGACGATCCAGAACCATTGCTCAGTGCCTGACAACGCAGGCCACATTCGCGCCATGAGAAACACCCCGGCCTTGACCATGGTCGCCGAGTGCAGATATGCCGACACGGGTGTGGGGGCTGCCATCGCGTGCGGCAGCCAGAAATGGAAGGGGAACTGGGCGCTTTTGGTCAATGCACCGATCAGAATCAGGGTCAGCAATACCGGGTAAAGGGCATGGGCGCGAATCGCATCTCCGGATGCCAGCACCCGGTCCAGGTCATAACTGCCTGCCACGTGGCCGAGGATCATCATGCCGGCCAGCAGCGCCAGCCCTCCCGCACCGGTGACCATCAGCGCCATGTAAGCGCCGCGCCGTGCATCGGCGCGGTGGTGCCAGTAGCCGATCAGCAAGAACGAGAACAGGCTGGTCAGCTCCCAGAAAAACACGATCTGTATCAGATTGCCGGACATTACCAGGCCGAGCATGGCGCCCATGAAAGCCAGGAAAAAAGCGAAGAAGCGCGGCACCGGATCATCCGGCGACATGTAGTAGCGGGCGTAGAGCGAGACCAGCGCACCAATGCCCAGCACCAGCATCGAAAACAGCCAGGCGAAGCCGTCGATACGCAGAACAAAGTTCATCCCCAGGCTCGGCAGCCAGAAGTACTCTTCGCGAATAACGCCGCCGTCAGCGATCTGCGGGAACCACAATGCCATCTGGATAGCGCCGATGAGGGCGACCAGACCGGCCAGAAACGATTCTGCGTTACGCGCGTTGTGCGGCAAAAAGGCCGCCAGACAGCTGCCGATGAAAGGCAGAAGCAGTAGAACTATCAGGGACATAGGCTTCTAATCTGCAGGGGAATGTCAAGCATCATACGTGCCAGACACCCCGATACCAAAGGGACTGTTTCCGAAATTTCCTACAAAAAGTGTCTGCTGTTTTTGAGTCAGCAAAAAGTTGTCACGGGAAATGTGTTTAACCGCGGACAACGACCACCGCTCACCCGGCTTTGCGCATGCCATCTTCTTCAGCAAGGCTCTGTTCACCGGGTGCGGAACGCCGCTTCATTTCGCTGACGATCACCCCGGCCACAATCAATGCTGCGCCCAGCAGGGCGATACCCGGCAAGCGTTCACCGGCCAGTCTTCCGACAATCCCGGCCCAGACCGGTTCACCGGCATAAATCACCGTGGCGCGGGTAGGCGAAACACTTTTCTGTGCCCAGTTCATGGCGATCTGGATAATCGCACTCATCGCGCCAAGCCCTACTGCGCTGAGCACCAGCAACCAGGAAAAGTCCGGCAAGCGTTCCTGAGTAGGCACGATCATCAGAAAGGCCAGAGCGGAGGCGGTTGCCAGTTGCACCACGGTGACCCGCCGCACATCGACCTTGCCGGCATAGGCACTGATCATGATGATCTCGGCGGCGATGGCCACCGCGCTGATCAGCGTCACGATTTCGCCGGAGCTGAGTTGCAGAGAAGCGCCTTGCGGCCCGGATACCAGCATCAGCCCGGTAAAGGCGAGAAGGATGCCCAGTGTCGGCATCAATCCCGGTCGACTGCCAAGCACCAGCCATTGCAATAAAGGTACGCAAGGTACATAGAGCGCGGTGATGAAGGCGGACTGGCTACTCGGGATGGTTTGCAGTCCGATGGTCTGCAAGCCATAACCGAGCATGATCGAGGTGCCGATGAACACGCCGGCCTTGAGTTCAATAAAGGTCAGCCCGCGCAGCACCTTCATTGAAAACAGCGCTACGATAAGCGCCGCTGCGGCGAAACGCAGACCGACGAAGAACATCGGGCCGCTGACGGTCAGCGCATGCTGGACCAGCAGGAAAGTACCGCCCCAGAGCATGGTGATCAGAATCAGCACGGCTTCTGCCTTGCTGATGCGGGGTAATCGGCTGATAGACTTCATGTCAGCTCCAGATTCCTGTGAATGGCGATGAATGACGATGCGCCTGATGAGAGGCAGAACACTCTGAAAGCGTTCCCGGATTGGGCAGTATAATGCGCAACGGTTTTATGTGAGCACCACCATGCACAAAGAAAATTCTCAGCGGCCACCGGTGTTGCAGCACGTCAGTCAGAACGTGCGGCGTTTGCGCAACTGCGCTGACCTCAGCCAGACCGCTCTGGCGGAAAAGTCCGGGGTCAGCCGCCGCATGCTGGTCGCTATCGAGGCGGGCGAGAAAAACGTCAGTCTGGCAACGCTGGACCGGGTAGCCGAAGCATTGCAGGTGGCGTTCAGTGACTTGATCCAGGCCCCCGAAAATCCCGATTACAGCCGTATCAACGAACTGGCCTGGGCCGGTACGATTTCTGGCAGCAAGGCCGTCCTGCTGGCCCGAGCGGTTGCCCGCCGGGAAGTCGAGCTGTGGGAGTTCTGCCTGGAGCCCGGTGATGCCTATGTCTCGGAAGCCGATCCGGATGGCTGGAGTGAGCAGGTGTATATCGTGGAGGGGTATCTGACTCTGCGCCTCTCCGATCCTGCAGCCGTGCAACAGGTCGGCCCGGGCGAGTTTTTCATGTTCCCCAGCAATCAGCCGCATCGCTATTGCAATGAGGCTGACGTGCCCTTGCGCTTTGTGCGTAACGTCGTGCTCTGACCTCCCGACTCTTTTATCGCAACCCGACCGAGGTGCTGCTCGATGACCGAAGACCCTAACCAGACGGCTGACATTCTGATCATCGGCGGCGGTCTGAGCGGCACCATGCTGGCGGCGCAGTTGCTACGCAGGCCTGGCCAGCGCCGGATCCTGATTATCGAAACCCGCAGCGAGCTTGGCCGGGGCGAGGCCTACAGCGCAACAGAGCCGGGCCATACGCTCAATGGCAATGCGGCGCGCATGAGCGTCGACCCCGATGACCCGGACGACCTCACGCGCTGGCTGACGGCCTATCTGGCCGAGGGCGGCTGGCCTGAAGCGGCCGGGCAGAAGGTCCCGGTCGCCGAGCTGTTCCCGCCGCGCGGCGTGTTCGGGCTTTATGTCCAGCAGCGATTGCGTGAAGCCCGTGGCGCTGGCGAGGCGTTTGGCTCTACGGCAACGCATGTGCCCGGCGAAGCTGTCGATGTACAGGTCGATGAACAGGGCGTGAGCGTCACGCTGGCCGACGGTCGTATATTGCGTGGCAGCCAGGCCGTGCTGGCGACCGGTATGTACGCCGCTTCACGCACACCGCAGCGTGAGTCGAACGCACTGAACGCGGCAGCGCTGGACCCCTGGAACGTACAGGCAATGCAACAGCTCGATGCACAGTCCAGGGTGTTGATCATCGGCTCGGGGCTGACCATGGTCGATGCGCTGGTCTCACTGGAAAAGGCCGGGCACCGCGGGCCGATTCAGATCTATTCCCGGCATGGTCTGCTGCCCCATGTACGACGCCAGCCACCGGAATGGTCTGATTTCCTGGCGCAGGACCCGAGTATCCGTAGCACTCGCCAACTGGTACGCAAGGTGCGCGAGCAGTGCGAGCTGGCCATCGAAAGCGGCATTGACTGGCAGGCCCCGCTGGACACCGTGCGTGCCAACGTCGGCAGGCTGTGGAATCAGGCCACTGACAGGCAGCGCCGTCAGTTTGTCCGTCATGTACGGCCATGGTGGGAGAGTCATCACCATCGCTCGCCGCCACCCAGCGCCGCACTGCTGGCGCAACTGATCAGGCAAGGTCGGCTGAGCATTGACGCCGCTTCGTTGCAGGCTGTTGCGAGCCTGCCGTCAGGCCAGGTGCAGATCAGCGTGCGTCGGCGCGGTGATAGCGAACCGACGCAGATCGTTGGCGATGCCTTGATCAACTCCACCGGCATTGAATACGACTGGCGACGGGTGGATCGCCCGTTGCCTCGTCAATTGCTGCTGCGAGGTTTGATTCAGCCCGGACCGCTGGCGCTGGGCATTGCTGCCGACGCCGGTGGCGCGGTGCTCGACGCGCAAGGTCACTGCTCGTCACGCCTGTTCGCCATGGGCCCGCCACTGCGCGGCATGTGGTGGGAAAGCACCGCAGTGACCGACGTGGCGATTCAGGCCAAGGCTCTGGCGATGCGTTTGTCGTGAAGCGCCGTGTGCTTGGGAGAGGACGCAGAGCGTCCAGAAAGGCATACCCACGCGGAGCATGGGCACGATAGCGTTCTTACGGACAGCGAGCGCTCCTCAGGCTCCAGCGTGGAAATACCGTCCATGATGCTCAGCGTCAGCTTTTGCGCCGCACCGTTTGCTCGGGAGAAGACGCGGAGCGTCCAGAAAGGCATACCCACGCGGAGCATGGGCACGATAGCGTTCTTGCGGACAGCGCTCGTTCCTCACGCTCCAGCGTGGGAATGCCGTTCATGACGCTCCGCGTCATCGGTCTGGGCCTTCACACCGATAAATGCAGCATCCGGTCGCCCTGTACATTTTCACCCGGTCTGCGTTTGTTGACTGCCAGCTCGCCAATCTTGATCAAACGCGTACGCGTGACGTTGCGGGTCAGGCCCAGCAGGCTGGCGGTGTGTACCTGGTTGTGGTGGCAGTAGCGATACGCGGTCCTGAGCAGCGTGTCTTCGACCTTCTCGTGCAAGGCTCCCGCCTGTTCTTCAAACAGCTTTTGAAACGCCCGATTGAGTAACTGCTCGGCTGATTCGTCAACCGGATTCTGCTCGTCCTGACGCTCGATTCTCAGGTTCGACAGGCGCAGGTCATCACGCTGAATCACGCCTTCGCGGCACACCAGCAAGGTGTGATGAATAACGTTTTCCAGCTCGCGAATATTGCCCGGCCAGCTGTAGGTCTTGAGCTTGTGCTCGGCTTCGGCGCTGATGCGCACCGGGCCATGGCGCAGACGCTGGCTGTAGACCTCGATGAAATGCCGGGCCAGCGGCAGGATGTCGCCGGGCCGCTCGCGCAGCGGGCTCAATTCCAGATTGACCACGTCCAGCCGGTAGTAAAGGTCCTCGCGAAAATGCCCGGCATTGATGGCCTTTTCCAGTTGTACGTTGGTGGCTGCGAGCACCCGCACGTCAATCGGCACGCTCTTGCGCGAGCCCAGGCGGACCACTTCACGCTCCTGAAGCACACGCAACAGCTTGACCTGCAATGTCATGGGCAGGTCGCCGATTTCATCGAGAAACAGCGTGCCGCCGTTGGCCTCTTCGAACCAGCCGGCTTTGGCACTGATCGCACCGGTGAAAGCGCCTTTCTCGTGGCCGAACAACTCGGCCTCGATCAGGTTCTCGGAGAACGCGCCGCAGTTGACCGCCACGAACGGCTTGTCGCGGCGCGCACTCAGTTCGTGGACGTGCCGTGCAACCAGCTCCTTGCCAGTGCCGGTTTCACCAATGATCAGTACGCTGGCATCGCTGGGCGCCACCTGACGCACGTGAGCGAGCAGATCTTTGGACTTGGGGTCTTCGAACACCTGCGCAGTGGCTCTGATCGAGGTCGCCAGCGCAGGCGAGTGCGGTAAGGTCAGCAGTTGCCCTGACATCACTTGGCCTGCGGGGGCAGATCGTTGGCGATCATTTCGCCGAACGGGCCCGTCAGGTTGGTGATGCCGCGCCCGGCGAGGCTGGCGTAAGGCTCAGGCAGCAGCGGGAAGACCAGTTCGGCAAAGCGGTACGCTTCTTCCAGGTGCGGGTAGCCCGAGAAAATGAAGCTCTCGATGCCCAGGTCTGCGTATTCCTTGATGCGTGCCGCGACTTCCTGCGGGTTGCCAACCAGTGCCGTGCCAGCTCCGCCCCGAACCAGGCCCACACCCGCCCACAGGTTGGGCGCGATTTCCAGGTTGTCGCGGCGTCCATCATGCAGCGCAGCCATACGGCGTTGCCCCTCGGAATCAAAGCGTGAGAAAGACTTCTGGGCCGCAGCGATGGTTTCGTCGCTGATGTGCTCGATCAGCGTGCTGGCGGCTTTCCAGGCCTCTTCACTGGTTTCGCGCACGATGACGTGCAAGCGAATGCCGAACTTCACGGTACGACCCTTGCGGGCTGCCCGTTCACGTACATCGGCCAGCTTTTGGGCCACAGCTGCCGGAGGTTCGCCCCAGGTCAGGTAAACGTCCACCTGATCGGCCGCAAGGTCATGCGCGGCATCGGAAGAGCCACCAAAGTACAGCGGCGGATAGGGCTTCTGAATCGGTGGATAAAGCGCCTTGGCGTTCTGCACGCGCAGGTGCTTGCCTTCGAAATCGACTGCTTCGCCCTGGAGTACGCGACGCCAGATCTTCAGGAATTCGTCGGTGACTTCATAGCGTTCGCTGTGATCGAGGAAGCTGCCATCGCCACGGTTTTCGTCCGGGTCGCCACCAGTCACCACGTTGATCAGCAGCCGGCCGCCGGATAAACGATCCAGCGTGGCCGCCATGCGTGCCGAGACGGTAGGGGAGATGATGCCCGGACGGATTGCCACCAGATACTTCAGACGCTCGGTCAATGGCACCAGTGCCGAGGCGATGACCCACGAGTCTTCGCAAGAGCGACCGGTCGGAATCAATACCCCGTAATAGCCCAGGTCATCGGCGGCCTGTGCCACCTGTTTCAGGTAATTGAGGGTGACCGGACGTGCGCCCTTTGTCGTGCCCAGATAATGGCCGTCGCCGTGAGTCGGAAGAAACCAGAAAACGTTCATGACAAATCCTTGGGAGTGATCAGCTGAGTGAAAGCTGACGGGACCAACTGTTGGTTTGCAGACAGTTCACCAACAGCGTTCGGGGTGGGGCCATTTATAGAACGTCTGATTTATTCCGCAAAAGAACGTTAAACCATATTTTTAGATCTTAAACGCATATGTAACCTGAAAATTCCTGTTCCTTTTTGTACGAGCCCTTCTAGTACAAGGCTTTGACGGCTGCAGGCATCCCTTTAATACAGCTCGCATCAAGAGCCAAAACGTTGACAGCCAGATCGCCAGGATGAAAAACGCTTTGCGCCTGCGCGGGTTTTCCGGCGCTCGTCAGGCTGGCGAAACTTTTCTTCGACGGGTCCAGTCACTTTTTCAGGATCAACAGGAGTCAGACCATGGCAAGGGCAATCTGGAAGGGCGCAATCAGCTTCGGGCTGGTGCATATACCGGTCGCACTGGTGTCGGCGACAACGTCAACCAGTGTCGACTTCGACTGGCTCGACAAGCGCAGCATGGACCCGGTCGGCTACAAGCGAATCAACAAGGTCACCGGCAAGGAGGTGACCAGCGAAAATATCGTCAAGGGCGTGGAGTACGAAAAGGATCGTTATGTCGTACTCAGCGAAGAGGAAATTCGCTCGGCGCACCCCAAATCGACGCAGACCATCGACATATTCGCCTTTGTCGACAGCCAGCAGATTCCTTTGCAAAACATCGACACGCCTTATTTTCTGACCCCGGATAAACGCGGCGAAAAAGTCTATGCGCTGCTGCGCGAAACCCTTGTCGACACCAAAAAGGTGGCACTGGCCAATGTTGTGCTGCATACCCGCGAACACCTGGCGGCGGTCATGCCGCTGGAGTCGGCGCTGGTCATGGTGATCCTGCGCTGGCCCGCCGATGTGCGTGAACTGGACACATTGGAACTGAGCGACGCAGTGACGGACGCACAGTTGAACAAGAGCGAACGCGACATGGCCAAGCGTCTGGTCAAGGACATGAGCGCCGACTGGCAGCCTGAGCAGTACCGCGACACTTTTCAGGACAAGATCATGCACCTGGTCAAAACCAAGGCAGACGAAGGCGAGATCGAGGATGTCGAGACGGATCCGGCCGAGGAAGAGCGCAAAAGTGCCGACGTCATTGACCTCACCGACTTGCTGCGACGCAGCCTGGCGGGCAAGGGTGGCGCCAGTAAAGGCAAAGCGAGCAAGCCCGCAGCAAAAGAAAAACCTGCTGACAAGGCCGCAGCCAAGCCCAAGCGGCCCGCCGCCCGCAAGAAAACCAGCAAAGCCTCTTGAGCCAGACGGAGACACCGGACATGGCCAAGCCCGCCAGTGAATACACGCGCAAGCGCAATTTCGCCATCACCTCCGAGCCTGCCGAAAGCAAGCGCAAAGGCAAGTCTTCGTCCAAGGCCAAGGCGCTGGGTTTCGTGATTCAGAAGCATGACGCACGCAACCTGCACTACGACTTTCGACTGGAGCTGGATGGCACGCTCAAGAGCTGGGCGGTACCCAAAGGACCGAGTCTGGACCCGAAGCAAAAACGTCTGGCAGTGCATGTTGAAGACCATCCGCTGGACTATGCCGATTTTGAGGGCAGCATCCCGAAAGGGCAGTATGGCGGCGGTGATGTGATTGTCTGGGACCGTGGCGTCTGGCAGCCGCACGGTGATCCGCAAAAAACCTATGAGGAAGGCAAACTCAAATTTACCTTGGTCGGCGAGAAGCTCAGCGGCGACTGGGCGCTGGTGCGCACGCGGCTCACGGGCAGCGGCAGCAAGGAGCAGTGGCTGCTGATCAAAGAAAAGGACGCCATTGCGCGACCTGCCGCCGAATATGACATCACTCTGGAGCAGCCGCAGAGCGTGATCAGCGGCGCGCACGTAGGGGCAGGGCGTGCAGCGCCAGCGAAGCCAAAGGCCAGCGCCGCAAACGAAAAAGCCAAAGCCGCTGCGGCGAAGCCTGCGCGCAAACCCGCGCAAAAGAAGTCGAAAACGGTTTTCCCGGAAACCCTTTCGCCGCAACTGGCCACGCTGGTGGATGCACCGCCAGCGGGTGACTGGCTGTATGAGATCAAGTTCGATGGCTATCGCATTCTGACCCGCATTCAGGGCGACGAAGTGCGCCTGTTCACCCGTAACGGCCACGACTGGACCGAACGGCTGCCCGAACTGGTCAAGGCGCTCAAGGGCCTGAAATTGCAAAACAGTTGGTTCGACGGCGAAGTGGTGGTCCTCGACGAGCAAGGGCTGCCCGACTTTCAGGGTTTGCAGAATGCCTTTGACGCAGGAAACAGCAAAAACATCCTGTATTACCTGTTCGACATGCCGTTCCTGAGCGCGGAGGATCTGCGGGAAGTACCCCTTGAGCAGCGCCGCGACGCCTTGAAACAAGTGCTCGGTGCCCAGCGCAGTCGCTTGCTGCGTTATTCGGATGCGTTTCAGGCCGGGCATCAGGATATTGTGGAAAGCGCTGCGGCAATGGGCCTGGAAGGTGTCATCGGCAAGCGGGCCGGCAGTGTTTATATCGGCAAGCGCAATGCCGACTGGATCAAACTCAAATGCCGGTTGCGTCAGGAACTGGTGATCGTCGGGTACACCGCCCCGCAAGGCAGCCGCTCCGCATTCGGGGCCTTGTTGCTGGCGGTCAATGAAGGCGATGACGGGCTGGTCTATGCCGGGCGGGTGGGCACCGGCTTCAGTGAGGTGACGCTTGAACAGCTTTATCAACAACTCAAACCGCTGCAGCGCAAGGATTCACCGCTGGCGAAAAAACTGACCTCGGCTCAGGCCCGCGGCGTGCAGTGGGTAGAGCCGCAGCTGGTCTGTGAGGCGGAATTCGCCCAGTGGACCCGCGAAGGCATTGTGCGACAAGCCGCATTTGTTGGGTTGCGCAGTGACAAGCCTGCCAGTGAGGTGGTGCGCGAAGACGCTCAGCCCGCCAGGGTTGCCAGCCAGACCCGAACGCAATCGACATCGGCAGCGCCACGTTCAGGCAAGAAAACCGCTGCCGGCAAAGGCAAAGTGGACGTGGCGGGCACGGGCATCAGCCATCCGGATCGGGTGATCGACAGCAAGACCGGCACCAGCAAGGTCGAACTTGCGCAGTTCTACGCGTCTATTGCCGAATGGATTCTGCCGTATCTGAACAAGCGTCCTGTGGCATTGTTGCGTTGCCCGGAAGGCATCGACGGCGAGCAGTTCTTCCAGAAGCACGCCGAGCATCTTGCGATTCCACACATCAAACAGCTGGATCGTGCTCTGGACCCCGGGCATGCCGCGCTGATGGAGATCGATTCATTGCAGGCGCTGGTCGGTGCCGCGCAAATGGGGGCCATCGAGTTGCACACCTGGGGCGCTACGCGTGACAGGATCGAAACGCCGGATCATTTTGTCCTGGACCTTGATCCCGACCCGGCGCTGCCCTGGCGCAGCATGATCGAAGCCACGCAAATGGTGCTCGCCGTTCTGGAGGAACTTGGGCTGGAAGCTTTTCTCAAGACCAGCGGCGGCAAGGGCATGCACATCATCGTGCCATTGGCGCGGCAGGCTGACTGGGACACGGTTAAAGCCTTCGCCAAGGCTATCGCCGAATTCGTCAGCCGTCAGTTGCCCGAACGCTTCACCGCGACCATGGGGCCGAAAAACCGGGTAGGGAAAATTTTCATTGATTACCTGCGCAACAGCCGTGGCGGCAGCACCGTAACTGCGTATTCGGTGCGCGCCCGGCCAGGTTTGCCGGTCTCGGTGCCGATTGCTCTGGATGAACTGGCAGGCCTGAAATCCTCGGCGCAGTGGGACATCACCAACCTTGAGCAGCGTCTAAAGAAACTTAAGGCCGACCCGTGGGCAGGCTACAGCAACCGCCGCAAAATCACGCAGAAGATGTGGAAGCAGTTGGGGGCGAAACGGCCCTGACTCACCCTGTTTCTTTGGTTGTACGGCCGACATGCCAGGCATGTCGGCCTCAGGCGTGAGGGTCAGAGTATCCGGTACAGCAATCGCTCGACCCGCACACGGCTGACGCGCTTGAGGAATTTGCGTACCCCTTCGGGATAATTGGCCAGTGTGTCGAGTTCGTCATACTGGTTGACGCGTTGGGTGTTGCGCATCAAATGGGCGATTTCCGCCTCGCGCGTTTCGCTCCACTGGCCCTGCGGATCATCGATCAGCAAGGCGTTTTCCAGATCAAGATTGAAGGCGCGAGGGTTCAGGTTGTTGCCTGTCAGCAGCGTATAGCGCTGATCGACCCAGATGCCTTTGAGGTGGAACGTATTATCGCCGTGTTTCCACAGGTGCACGTTGAGGCGGTTCTGCGCGATTGCCTTCTGATGCTTGTGGGCAAAGCGTCGCAGGCTGATTTCATACAGATAGGGCAGGGCCGAGATCACCTTGAACGGCTCGTCCGGGTCGATGAAGAAGTCGTTGGCGGTTTTGTCACCAATGATGATATCGACCTGCACACCGCGCTTGAGCGCCCGATTGATTTCGCGGGTGACCGCCACCGGCAGGTTGAAATACGGCGTGCAGATGGTCAGCTGGATCTTGCTCGAGGCGATCAGGTCGCAGATGGCACGATTCAGATTGTTACGCGGCCCGACGCCCAGCAGCGGAATCACCCGCAGCTCGCCGTTTTCCTTTTCGCCTGCTGAAGTGTCGTACGCAGCGCGTTTCAGGTCCGCACGAAAAGCGCGAATCTCGCTGCGAATGCTGCGCGAGCCAGGTGGCGATTGCAGGTCGAGGCGGTGCACAGCCGGTGAAGGGAGTATTTCGCGCTGCACCAGATTCTGGAAAGCGTCGGCCAGCGGCGCGCTTTCGATCAGGTGGTAACGGTCCAGGCGGTATTTGTCGAGCTTGTGCAGGTAGACGTTGTTGATGCTTGCGCCACTGTAGATCACACAATCGTCGATCACGCTGCCCTTGAGGTGCAGCACGCCGAACAGCTCACGGGTTTGCACCGGCACGCCGTAGATCGGCACTTCTTCATCGTATTCAAGGTTCTGCGCCTGATACCAGGTCGAGTTGCCCGGTTGCCGCCCGGCACCGATCAGGCCCCGCTGCGCGCGGAACCAGTCAACCAGCACCACGACATCCAGCTCAGGCCGTGCAGCCTTGGCCGCGTACAGTGCGTCGAGGATCTCCTGACCAGCTTCATCCTGTTGCAGATACAACGCGATGATATAGATGCGCCGGGTGGCCGAAGCGATCCTTTCCAGCAGACAGCGCCGATAGTCGGCGGCAGAAGGAACAATGGAGATTGCATCGCTCGGCAAGGCAAAACCACGAAGTGCTGCCAGTGTCGAGCGTGGGAAAGTGGACTGCATAGGCCTCTCGATGGGAAAACCAATAGCGCTTGAGCTTACACGAGAGTCGCACTCAGGTGGCTGTCCCCGAGCTGTTTCAAAGCATTGCTGTGTGAGACGTAGCAATGAGCGTTGGTTATGTGACACCCTGCACATAAATTAATGATAAGCATTCCCAGTAACATATGGTAGCATTTCGCATCCACTGAGTCGGTCATCTCCAGGAAGGTTTCTTCCGATCTCGCTCATCTCGTCAGCAGGACCTTTTCATGCACACCCCATCGATCCCGATGCGCCTCACGTTGCTCGCATTTTGCTGTTCCATTGGTTCTCCGGCCTGGGCCGCTACTGCTGCCGCCAGTCAGCAGGAAGGCCCGATGGTTCTCGGAGAGACCGATATCAGTGCCGACAAGGCCGACCCGCACGCGCTACCGCCCGTGTACGCAGGCGGGCAAGTGGCTCGTGGCGGGCAGTTGGGCGTTCTGGGCAATGCCGACGTCATGGACGTGCCGTTCACCATGACCAGCTACACCGAACAATTGATCGAGGACCAGCAGGCCGAAGACATCGGCGATGTGCTGCTCAATGATGCATCGGTTCGCCAGTCAAGCGGCTATGCCAACGCCTCGAAGATCTTCGTCATTCGTGGCCTCAAACTGACCACCGATGATATTTCCTACAACGGCCTCTACGGCGTGCTGCCGCGCCAGATCATCTCCACCGATGCGCTGGAGCGGGTTGAGGTTTTCAAAGGCCCCAATGCCTTTATCAACGGCGTAACACCGACCGGCTCCGGTATTGGCGGTGGCGTTAACCTGCAACCCAAGCGCGCGCAGGACACGCCGACACGGCGTTTTACCACCGACATCAGCAGCGACGGTCGGGTCGGCGAGCACCTGGACCTCGGCCAGCGCTTTGGCGAAGGCAATCGATTCGGCGCACGCCTCAACCTGTCTCAGCGCGAAGGCGAGACCGGCGTTGAAGACGAAGAGCATCGCAGCAAGCTGTTCGCGCTGGGGCTTGATTATCAGGGTGACAACTTCCGTCTTTCCGGCGATTTTGCCTACCAGAAGCAGCGCATCAATCAGAACCGCAACATGGTGTTCGTTGGCAGCGGCCTGACCCGCGTGCCGCATGCGCCGGATGCCGACACCAATTACGCGCCGAACTGGACCTGGACCGAAACCGAAGACACCTTCGGCATGAGCCGGGCCGAATACGACCTCAACGATGACTGGACGCTGTACGCCGCAGCCGGTGCCAAGCACACCCGTGAAAACGGTATCTATGGCTCGCCGACCATCAATGACGCCGCAGGCAACATCACGGCGTCACCGTCTTCCATCCCGCATGACGAAGACAACAAGACAGCCATGGCCGGTATCAACGGCAAGCTGCAGACCGGCGCGGTCAGTCACAAGGTCAACTTCGGTTTGTCCGGCATCTGGACCGAGCAGCGCAGTGCCTACCTGTTCGGCAGTCCGGCTGGCAGCAACCTGTACAACCCAGTGGAAACAACACGTCCTGCGCTGGACAGCTTCTCGGGTGGCGATCTCAGTGATCCCGGTATCGTCGGCAAGAGCCGTATGCGCAGCGTAGCGTTCTCCGACACGCTGGGCTTTTTCGATAATCGCCTGCTGCTGACCGCAGGCCTGCGTCGCCAGCAACTGCGCGTCCAGGGCTACGACTATGGCAGCGGCCCGCGCAACGCACTGTATGACGAGGCAATCACCACGCCGGTCTACGGGCTGGTGTTCAAGCCTTGGCGCTATGTGTCGTTCTATGCAAACCGCATTGAAGGCCTTGCGCAGGGGCCGACGGCGCCGAGCACCGTGACGATCAACCCTGGCGAGGTGTTCGCGCCGGCGCGTTCAAAACAGATTGAAGCGGGCGTGAAGCTGGACATGGGTACCTTCGGTGCAAGCCTGGGTGTATACCGCATCGAACAACCGACTGATGGCTACCAGATTCAGGATGGCAGCGGAACGCGCTACGTCCGTGATGGCGAGCAGCGCAATCGTGGCGTGGAAATGAACGTGTTCGGCGAGCCTGTCAGCGGCCTGCGTCTGCTGGCCGGTCTGACCCTGATGGACACCGAGGTGAGCGGCACGTCGGGTGGCAGCAACGATGGCAACAGGGCCATTGGTGTGCCGACCTTTCAGTTCAATGCGGGGGCCGACTGGGATGTGCCAGGCATCACGGGCGCAGCTATCAATGCGCGCATGCTGCGCACCGGTGGGCAATATGTCGACGCTGCCAACAACCTGAGCATTCCGACCTGGAACCGTTTCGATCTGGGCGCGCGCTATACCTTCAACGTTGCGCAAAAGGACGTCACGCTGCGTGCCAACGTCGAAAACCTGATGAACAAGGATTATTGGGCATCGGCCAATGGGGGTTATCTGACTCAAGGCGAGCCACGCACCTTGAAGCTGTCCGGGACCATAGATTTCTGATGAGTCGGTGGCTGGCCGCATCGCAGGATGCGGCCAGCCAGTCGATCAGTAGCCGTTACGCTTCAGAATCGTCTCGATGCTCTCTTTCGCTGGCCGTCCGTAGAACTTCAACAGTTCGGCGGTGCGGTTGGTGAAGAAACCGTCAACCCCGTCATTGCTGATCCGCTTGAAGTCCTCTGCGTCGTCCACCGTGTAAGGGTGGATCACCATGCCTTTCTCGTGGGTCAGGTTGTTCATCCAGGGTTTGACCAGGTCCATGTAGCTCTGATCGCCACCCTTGGCCAGTTGCGAAGAAGGGCCGGTGCCGATCGCACCATGAGCCTTGGCCCAGTCAATCCACTTCTGGAATTCCTCCGGAGACTTGACCTCCTGCGCTGCGTAGTAGCTGGCCTTGTCCTTGGCCCCCGAGTCTTTGAACGCGACGCTGGATTTAGGCTCTATCGAGCCTTCGCCAATCCATAGCAGCATGACCTTGGGCACTTTCGGCATTTCTTTTTGCAGCAGCTCCAGGCTCTGCTTCTCGAACGTCTGCAATACCACGCGCCCCGGCATGTGCGCGACGTTCACATGACCAGCCGCTGCGGCCGGACGCTGAGCCAGCCAGCCACGTTTGGTCAGCACCTTTTTAAGGTCGGCTTCGACACCGGGAAACTTGTTCGGCACCTTGGTCTCGATGTACAGCCCAGGCTTGTTCGCGCCACCTTCGGCGATGTCGATGACCTCATCCAGCGTCAGGATCTGCAACCCGCTGTAGCTCGCACGCGCCCGGTCGGGGTAAGCCTTGTTGAACCATGAGCCGGCGTCCAGTTGCTTGAGCTCCGCCAGGGTGAAGGTGCTGACCGGGTCCTTGACCCGTGTCGGGAACACTTCGGCAATGTTGGTCGTACGTTCCAGTACGTCATCGTGGAGTGCTATCAGCACGCCGTCTTTGGTGCGCTGGATGTCCATCTCCAGATAGTCCGCACCCAGGTCGCGTGCCAGGGTATAGGCCGGAATGGTCTCTTCCGGAGCGTCGAACGAAGCTCCGCGATGGGCGATTACTGCTGGCCAGGGCAGACCGTATTTTTCGCTCAGCACCTTGCCCGGTGCATCCGCCGCCGCTGCCATACCGGATGACAGCATCAGGCCCGACATGACCGCTGCCGCCAGGAGGGTCTTTTTCAACAGGGTTGTGGTCGACAGAGTGGCGGAAAATCCTTGCATGGGCGGTTGGTTCCTTATGGATGGAAGGCGTTCTACTGCACCAGCCAATACCGTTACTGGTCACAGCGCTGCACGCAACGATAGCGCACTATCGCGTTGGCGAGGTTGCTTGTGCCTCAGTCTGTCCGGCAAATGCGTCCACTTTATGAACGCCTGGCGTTATCGCGAAAGGTTTTTTTCCAACGAGCGCCATTGGCTATGCACAAGCGCACCGAGTCGCGTTACTGTCAGCGTTTTGCTGACCGAACGGGAGTGCGCATGACAACGGTATTGGTGCTGGTGGAAAACCTGGACATGTATTTGCCGATTCTGGAAAGCAGCGGTTATCAGTTGATTCGTGCGCCGACGGCCGAACTGCGCGCCGAGGCAATTGCTGCACACGGGAAGAGCATCAGCGCCGTGATGACGCGTGGGCCACTGGGTTTTTTCGCCGAGGAAATGGATGCACTGCCGAACCTGCGCATCATATGCGTGAGCGGTGCCGGCTACGAAAAGGTGGATTTGCCCGCTGCGCAGGCTCGCGGCATCACCGTGACCAATGGTGCAGGCGTCAACGCCGCCACAGTGGCGGACCATACGCTGGCGCTGTTGCTGTCGCTGGTACGCGACATTCCGCAGGCCGATGCGTCGGTACGCCGTAGCGAGTGGCGCAAGGTGGTTCGACCGTCGCTGGCAGGCAAGCGCATGGGAATCGTCGGGCTGGGTGCGGTGGGGCTGGCGATTGCCAGGCGTGCAGCCGCGTTCGACATCGCTATCGGTTATCACAATCGCAAACCGCGCACCGACTGCGATTACACCTGGCACGCCACCGCACAGGCGCTGGCTGCAGAATCGGATTTCCTGATCATCGCCACGCCCGGTGGCAGTGGCACGCAGCACTTGATCGATGCCAGTGTGCTTGAAGCGCTGGGCCCTGACGGCTTTCTGGTCAACATTGCGCGTGCCAGTGTCGTGGATACCCATGCGCTGGTCAGTGCACTTCAGAACGAGCAGATTGCCGGGGCTGCGCTGGATGTGTTCGACGATGAGCCCGCTGTGCCGGACGTACTCAAAACGCTGGGCAATGTTGTGCTGACGCCCCATGTCGCAGGCCTGTCCCCCGAGGCATCGAGAGACAGTGTGCAAATGGTCAACGATAACCTGCTGGCGTTCTTTTCCGGGCAGCCGGTGCTGACGCCTGTGACTGGCTGAAGAAACGTGCAGCGTTGCATGCCAGGCATTGCTGCAATGCCCATTCTGCTGGTTTTGCTGCCTGTTTATAGTCCGCCCGGGTTATACGAAATCGAACAGGGAGCAGGGCATGGGCACAGTCAATAACATACGCAACACTTTGCAGATCGGGCTGGTGGGCGATTTCAACGCCGATGTGCCAGCCCATCAGGCCATTCCCCTGGCGTTGGAGATGGCGGCTGAAACCGTTCACGTGCCGGTCAGCTTCGAATGGCTACCGACGCCACAGATCGGCAGCGGTGCACGGCTTGGCGAATTCGATGGTCTGTGGTGTGTACCGGCCAGCCCCTACCTGGACATGCAGGGCGCTTTGACGGCCATTCGTTTCGCACGCGAGCGTCTCGTACCGTTTCTGGGGACGTGCGGCGGCTTTCAGCACGCACTGGTGGAGTACGCCCGCAATCAACTGGGCTGGGCAGACGCCGAGCACGGCGAAACTGCGCCGCAAGCGGCAAACGTCATCATCGAACCATTGAGCTGCTCGCTGGTTGAATCCGTGGCGGCGATTCATTTGCAACCCGACACGCTGATTGCCCAAGCCTACGGCACGCTGAATATCGAGGAGCGTTATCACTGCCGTTACGGTCTGCGTCGTGAGCTTGAGCAAGCGCTGTTCGGCGATGCGTTGAAAGTCAGCGGCTGCGGCCCTGAAGGTGAAGTGCGCAGTATCGAATTGCAGGGGCATCCGTTCTTCGTCGCCACATTGTTCCAGCCGGAGCGGGCTGCGTTGCAGGGCAGGTTATCTCCTGTGGTTGCTGCATTCGTCCGCGCTTGCAGCCAGGCCGCGCAGAGGAATCGATCATGATGGCAGCCCGCTTTCCCACTCCCTACTTTGCGGTGGTGTTCACCTCACTGCGTACGCCTGACGAGGGTCAGGCGTACGCAGACGCGGCGCAGCGGATGGTAGAACTGGCCAGGCAGCAGCCCGGCTTTCTGGGCGTGGAATCGGCTCGCGGCGAAGACGGACTGGGCATCACCGTGTCCTACTGGAGCGACGAAACCGCGATTCTGGCGTGGAAACAGCAGGCCGAACATACCGAGGTCCGTGAGCAGGGACGCGCGCGCTGGTATCAGGCGTTCACCGCGCGAATCTGCAAGGTCGAGCGTGATTACTCGCTCAACGGCTGACTATCAGGGCATTACCGGTGGCGTATAGACCAGCGTAGTGCCCAATGCCCAGAGCAGAAACAGCACCAGCGGCGTGTGGACCAGCAACTGCACGAACGAGAATCCGATCAGGTCACGTGCCTTGAGGCCCAGCACGCCCAGTAGCGGCAGCATGTAGAACGGATTGATCAGGTTGGGCAGCGCTTCGGCTGCATTGTAGATCTGCACCGCCCAGCCGAGGTGATACTGCAGGTCGTTGGCGACTTGCATCACGTAAGGCGCTTCAATGATCCACTTGCCGCCGCCCGACGGAATGAAAAAGCCCAGAATGGCCGAATAGACGCCCATCAGAATCGCGTAGGTATCGTGGGAGGCAATGCTGGTAAAGAATGTCGAGATGTAGTGCGCCAGGGTCTGCGCATCAGCGCCTTTGACTGTGGTCAGTAACGCAGCAATCGAACCGTACAGGGGGAATTGAATCAACACGCCAGTGGTGGTGGGTACGGCCCGCGCTACGGCATCGAGAAAGCTGCGTGGTCGCCAGTGCAGCAACGCACCGAGCATGATGAACAGAAAATTGTAGGTATTGAGCCCGGAGATTGCGGTGATCGCCGATTTGCTCGAAAACTCGCTGAACAGCCAGCCGACCCCCATCAGCACCATCAGGATGATCAACAGCGGGCTGTATTCCAGCCATTCGCCGGGCCGTGTGCGAGGTGCCAGTGGCGGCAGGCTGAATGCCGGGTCGACACCGCAGGCCTTGGCGTCCCGGGCGCTGTTCGGGCCAGGGGCGGTGGCATAGGCCACGATCAACGATATGACTACCAGCGCGGCGAGCATGACCCCGGATTGCCAGAGAAAGATGGTTTCAGTGAAAGGGATCACGCCGGTTATCGCCATAATCGAAGGCGGCAGACTGGCCGGATTGGCCTGCAACTGTGCAGCCGAAGACGACAGCCCCAGCGCCCAGACTGCGCCCAGCCCCAGATACGCGGCAGCACCGGCCGCGCGATAGTCCATGCGCAGGTCGGTACGGCGGGCGAGGGCGCGCACCAGCAGGCCGCCGAACACCAGTGACAGCCCCCAGTTGAGCAGCGAAGCCAGCATGGAAATCAGCGCCACCCAGGCCACCGCCGAACGACCGTTACGCGGCACCCGGGCCAGCCGGTCGATCAGGCGCACCGCGGGCGGCGAACTGGCCACGACGTAACCGCCGATGACCACGAAGGCCATTTGCATGGTGAACGGAATCAGGCTCCAGAACCCGTCACCGAACGCTTTGGCAGCCTCGGCCGGACGTGCGCCAATGGCCAGTGTTGCCAGTGTGACGATGACCACCGCCAGCGCGGCAAATACCCATGAATCGGGAAACCAGCGTTCAGCCCATGCGGCGCAGCGCAAGGCGAATCGGGCAGAGCGGCTTTCTTCTATGTTGGCGGCCATCGGGGGCACCTCTTTTTGTAATTATTATCGGGGAGTTACTTGAACAGCCGACTATTGCGGACGCAGAGTGTCCAGAACGAAAAATCCTGTGGGAACGACCGGTGCGGCAATCCGCATTGCTCGCGAAGAGGCCAGTACAGTCCCCGGATATCGGGTGTTTGAACCAACGTCTTCGTGAGCAAGCTCACTCCCACAGAGATTTGTATCCAGCCTGCTCGAAGATGCCTGAGTTCAGAAACTCATCTCGATCACATCATCCGGCACGATCAGTTTGCCTGCGGTTTTTGCCACGATTTCTTCTACGCTGACCCCCGGCGCACGCTCGCGAAGGATGAAGGCACCGTTGTCGATTTCCAGATACGCCAGGTCAGTCAGAACCTTGCGGATGCACGCCGCGCCGGTCAGTGGCAGGCTGCAGCGGGGCAGCAGTTTGGATTCGCCATCCTTCGAGGCATGGGTCATGGTCACGATGATGTTGTCGGCACCTGCCACCAGGTCCATCGCGCCGCCCATGCCTTTTACCAGCTTGCCGGGAATCATCCACGACGCGATATTGCCCTCGACATCCACCTCGAAAGCGCCGAGCACAGTCAGGTCTACATGACCGCCGCGGATCATGGCGAAGGATTCGGCCGACGAGAAAATCGACGCGCCGATACGCGCCGTAACCGTCTGTTTGCCGGCATTGATCATGTCAGCGTCTATGGTGTCTTCGGTCGGAAATGCGCCCATGCCCAGCAGACCGTTTTCCGACTGCAACATGACGTCGATGTCGTCCGGTACATAGTTGGCCACCAGGGTCGGAATGCCAATGCCCAGGTTCACGTAATAACCGTCCTTGAGTTCACGGGCGACGCGTTGAGCCATTTGTTCGCGAGAAAGTGCCATGGTCTGAAATCTCTTTGTTGTTGTATGGCCGAGCTGCTCTGTCAGGGTTTTCTGACGGTGCGCTGTTCAATGCGCTTTTCGAAGGTGCCCTGAATCACCCGGTCGACGTAAATGCCAGGCGTGTGGATCTGCGTCGGCAAAAGCACACCTGGCTCGACGATTTCCTCGACCTCAACCACCGTGATTCGTCCAGCAGTGGCTACTACCGGGTTGAAGTTCTGCGCGGTGTGACGATAGATCACGTTGCCGAAGTGGTCGGCTTTCCAACCCTTGACCAAGGCGAAGTCGCCGGTGATGGCCTCTTCCAGAATCACATTGCGGCCATTGAACTGCCGGGTTTCCTTGCCTTCAGCCACTGGCGTGCCATAACCGGTCGCGGTGTAGAACGCAGGTATGCCCGCGCCGCCGGCGCGCAGCTTTTCTGCCAGGGTGCCTTGCGGGGTGAGTTCAACTTCCAGCTCGCCGCTGAGCAACTGCTTTTCGAACAAGGCGTTTTCGCCCACGTAGGACGAAATCATTTTCCGGATCTGCCGGTCCTCAAGCAGGATGCCCAGGCCGAAGCCGTCAACGCCACAGTTGTTGGAAACGACGGTAAGGCCCTTGATGCCCATACGCTTGATCTGCGCGATGAGGTTTTCCGGAATGCCGCACAGACCGAAGCCGCCGCAGAGTACCGTCATGTCGTCGGTCAGCCCGGCAAGGGCTTCTTCGTAGGTCGTTACTCGTTTATCGAGTCCAGCCATGATGATCCGCCTTTTATAGTTGTTGACCGACAGTCGCACTGTCGGAGGATCGGGTGACTTGCATCTTCTCTCGGGGCGACTGATTTGTTAATTTTGTTTTTCTGATCAATTGATAAGAAAAGCAAATATATGAACGTCAAGCAGCTTCGGGCTTTTCTGGCGGTGGCGCAGTACCTGAGCTTCGCCCAGGCCGGGGAACGACTGAACATCTCGCAACCGGCGTTGAGCCTGACCATCAAGAGCCTTGAGGAGGATCTTGGCGGGCAATTGCTGACACGCACCACACGCAACGTCGGCCTGACACCCGAGGGCGAAACCCTGTTGCCGCTGGCGCGCCAGTTGCTGGCTGACTGGGACAACACCGAAGAGCTGCTGCGACAGCGGTTTACCTTGCAGACGGGCCGGGTTTCGGTCGCCGCCATGCCGTCGTTTGCCGGCAATCGATTGCCGGCAGCGCTGAAGGTGTTTCGCGGGCGCTACCCACGGGTCAATGTCGCGGTGCACGACGTGATCAATGAACAGGTGCTGGAGATGGTGCGTCACCGCCGTGTCGAGCTGGGCATCGGCTTTGAGCCCGAGTCGAACAGCGCGTTGTTGTTCACTCCGTTTTATATGGATCGCTTCGTGGCTGTGGTCTCGAAGGATTCGCCGCTGGCCGGGCTTGGCGAAGTGTCCTGGGCCGAGCTGTTGGGCGAAGACTTCATTGCCCTGCAAAGGCCTTCGGCTGTGCGTTTGCTACTGGAGCAGGCCATCGAGCCGATGCACGGCAAACTGGCGGTGGCGTTTGAAAGCCATCAGCTTTCCACCATCGGGCGCATGGTTGCCAATGGCCTGGGTGTCAGCGCGGTGCCGTCGCTGTGCATCGGGCAGATGCAGGAACTGGGTGCTTGCTGCATCGCGCTGGTGGAACCGCGTATCGAGCGTCGTATCGGCCTGATGATGCTGGCCGATCACAAGCTTTCCGCTGCGGCTCAGGCGTTGCGCGAGGTATTGATCGAGGATGCTCGCGATAGTCGATAGCGACTATCACGGCGGATGATTTTTGCTGCGTCGGGGGCGGGCGTAACCTTGCGTCATTCCTGAAACGAAGCCTGCCCCGGAGGCCCCAGATGAACCGTATGCTTGCCCTTGCGCTTGTCCTCACATTCACCGTTGCACTGCTCTCCGGCTGCTCCACCCACCATGCGGTCGAGCAGCGTCCCTTCAGCGCCGAAGAAAGCCATCAACTGGCGCTTGAAGACCTTAACCGGCGCGGCCTGTCGTTTGATGAATACCAGGCACGCAAGGCGCAATTGATGGCTGATCCGCAGGCACAGCAGGCGCGCGAATTCGATGATAAAGGCGAAGCAAGCGTTGACCTGAATGTGACTGGCCAGCAGCCACAAGGTTAACAGTCCGCTTTAAAAGAGTTTTTTATCAAACTGTACGGTAATAATTACCGGTCAACTGTCCGTGTGTTTCTTGCAGCGCCTTCTATAGGGTAAGTGCCTGACTCACTGATCTGGACAGGCTGTATGGTGCTCTCTTTCGATTTGCTTCTTGCCTTTACACTCTTCGCGTTCGTCACCTCTATTACCCCCGGCCCGAACAACATGATGCTGCTGGCCTCGGGCGTCAATTTCGGTTTCAGCCGTACGTTGCCGCACATGCTGGGTATCAGCATCGGTTTTTTTGTCCTGGTGCTGGCCGTCGGTTTCGGGCTGGGCAGTGTGTTCAAGGCATGGCCGCTTCTCTACACCATCCTGCGCTATGTCGGCGCCGCTTATCTGTTGTACCTGGCGTGGAAAATCGCCACGTCAGGTCCTGCCTCCGATAACGTCGACAGTCAGGGCAAGCCGCTGAGTTTCATGAGTGCAGCGCTGTTTCAATGGGTCAACCCCAAGGCCTGGATCATGGCGATTGGTGCCATTAGCACCTACACGCCGATGCAGGGCTATTTCTACAATGTGGTGGTGATCTCGGCGGTGTTTGCGCTGATCAACCTGCCCAGTGTCGGTATCTGGGCAGGCTTTGGCAGCCTGTTGCGCAATGTTCTGCGTGACCCGCTCGGGTTGCGCATCTTCAACGGCGTGATGGCGGTGCTATTGGTGGCCTCGTTGTACCCGCTGTTTGTCGAGCATTGATGCCGGGCTATAAAGCCAGCTGCAAATGCCCGCCGGCCTGCTTGTGACGTGCCTGCAAGCGACGTTGCAGGCCTTGATGGAAGTGCTCCAGCCCCTCATGCAGGCGCTCGGTGAGGATTTCGTCCAGGGTGCCGCCTTCTTCGTTGTCGTCGTAGCTGATCTGGGTATCGATGGCGAAGATGCCGTGCAGCACTTCCTGCGATTTGAGCGCCGACAGTACCGGTTTGAGGGCGTAATCCACGGCCAGCATGTGCGCGATACTGCCGCCGGTGGCCAGCGGCAGGACTACTTTGCCATGCAGTGCGCGCTCGGGGAGCAAGTCGAGCAGGGTTTTCAGTGCGCCTGAAAATGATGCCTTGTAGACCGGCGTACCAATCAGCAGGCCATCGGCTTGCCTGACCGCTTCGATAAATTCCAGCACTTGCGGGCTGTCGAAACGGGCAAAAAGCAGGTCCTCGGCATTGAAGTCGCGTATGCGCAGCGTGGTGACTTCCACCCCGTGGCTTTGCAACCAGCGGCTGGCATGGGCCAGCACTACGCCGGAACGGGATTTTGGGGAGGGGCTGCCGGAAAGTGAAACAACGAGCATATGGGATTTCCTTGCGATAAGCGTGTGTCTGTAAAGCAGCTTGTGTGCCAGCCTTCGCAAGGTCCGGTGATGGCCCGCAGGCATTGGGCTTGCGCGCTTTTCATACAGACGGTGCTGTGTTGCGATGCTGACGAAAAGCCAGCCAACTGTTGAACGACTGTTGCTCAGGCAACAGTTTCGCGTTGTTCGGCGGGCCAAAAAAATTCCCGCAAAACTGCTTGCAGGAAGATTTTCAAAGCGACGTCAAAGTCAGTTGCGGAACGCTGCGCCGGTCTGCACCACACTGGCCGAACCGAGCAACTGGCTGATGAATCGGCTCCAGCGGGTGATATCGGCCGGGCCGACAAATACCACGTCCTGCGCCTTGAGCTCGAACTGCCCCGCCAGCAGGTAGGCGGTGGGCTTCCTGGCATTGAGGTGGTAAACGGTGGAGGTCGCTTCGGCAAAGTTTTCCGCACCGCGTATCACATACACCGCATCGCCATCTGCGCTGTCCGGGCTGAGGCCGCCGGAGTTGCCCAGCGCCTCCAGCAACGTCAGGCGGGTGGTGCCGAAGGAGATCACTTGCGGGTTACGTACTTCGCCCAGCACGTAGATCTTGTTTCGCGAATTGCTGTTCAAGTGGAGGTAATCGCCATCCTTCAGGAAGATTCTGCTCAGTTGCGAGTCTCTGCGGTTCAGCGAGTCGATGTCGATCAAGTAATCGCGGCCATCGCGGCGCAGGGTCAGACCGGCCAGATTGGCATCGGTCAGGTCAACTCCCGCGACACTTACGGCCTGCACCAGGCTCAACGGAATGTTGGTAATGGGTTGCGGGCCGGGCACTTTGAAGGAACCGGACAGGAGTATTCGCTGACTGTTGTAGCGCAGCACTTTGACGTCGACCTTGACCTCGGTGTATTGCGGCGCCAGCCCCATGCGCAACTGCTCGCGCACTTCGCTCACCGTTCTGCCGCTCGCGCGAATTCGTCCGACGTAGGGGAAGTAGAGCGTGCCATCGTTGAGCACTTCCCGGGTGTTGGCATCCAGCTGGTCCTGCGAGCCTGGCGCAGTCAGTTCCGGGTGTTCGAACACGGTGACCAGCAAGGTATCACCAGCGCCGATCACGTATTCCGGAGTCTTGTAGTCAAGCAGCGCCTGCGGCAGTGCCTTGGCATCTGCGGTGGCGCGTTGTTGCTGTTGCTGAAGACTTTTCGGTGTGACCTCGACCAGTTGCGCCCGGGGTTCGTCTGGTTTAACGGTGGTAACGTCGTCCCGGGTCATGTGCTGCCCCGGGGCGAATGCGCAGCCTTGCAGCGCCAGGCTGGTGAGCAGTAAAGCAACTAACCTTGGATTCATTGGGTTTTTCCTTTCATGGCATTGCTCCTTTCTTTCGGCGTGTTCGTTCACTCAGCGGAAACGTCAGAAGGCGTTCTTGTTGACGAAGCCTTTGAACAGCGTCAGCAGAATGATTTTGAGGTCCAGCCAGATCGACCAGTGCTCGATGTATTCCAGGTCGAATTCCACGCGCATGCGCATCTTGTCGAGTGTGTCGGTTTCACCGCGCCAGCCATTGATCTGCGCCCAGCCGGTGATGCCGGGTTTGACCTTGTGGCGCAACATGTAGCCGCTGACCTGTTTGCGGTACTGCTCGTTATGGGCGATGGCGTGAGGGCGCGGGCCGACGATGGACATATCGCCGTGCAGCACATTGAAGAACTGCGGCAGTTCATCCAGCGAAGTGCGCCGCAAAAATGCCCCCAGCGGCGTTACCCGTGCGTCATTGCGCGTTGCCTGAAGCACCACATCGGCGTTTTCCTGAACGTTCATGCTGCGAAATTTCCAGACCATGATCGAACGGCCGTCCAGTCCGTAGCGGCGCTGGCGAAACAGCACCGGGCCCGCAGAGGTGAGCTTGATGGCCGCCGCGATGGCCAGCAGTGGCAGGGCGATCAGCAGCAGAATCAGACTGGACAGGACGATGTCTTCGGCGCGCTTTACCAGGCTCCAGGCACCGTCCATGGGCGAATCGAAAATGCTGATGCTGGCCAGGCCATTGATGCTTTCACTGCGGGCATGCAGCAGGTCGAACATGAACACGTCGGGAATCAGGTACACCGAGGCGGTGGTGTCGCTCAAACCGGTAATCAGCTCGCGCAATTGCGGCTCGGCACTGAACGCGAGGGTGATGTACACCTTGTCTAAACGGCCTGCACGGGCATCCTCTATCAACTGGTTCAGATCACCCAGCACTGGCAGACGGCGTTTTTCGCCCAGCAGATTCATCTGCTGCGGGTGCGAGTCGTAAAACCCCAGCAGGTTCAGCCCCATCCACGGCGCGAGGGAGATGGAGCGGGCCAGTCGCTCGCCGACCTGACCGGTCCCGACAATTACCACCCGGCGCGTATTGAAGCCGTGCCGACGCAGCGTGTGCAGGGCCAGGCGGATCAGCAGTCGATAGCCGCACAGCACCGCAAGCGCCAGGGCGAACCAGCTCATCTGGCCGTTATCGGGCAATTGCGTCTGGTTGAGCAGCAGGCTGTTCAGTGACAGCAGGGTGATGAAGGTCATCGCCCAGTAACTGAAAACCTTGGTCAATTCGCGCAGGATGCGCTCGCCACGCCATGAACCATATAGCTGGTGATATTCGCTGACCCAGTGAAATACCAGTACCGCGAGAATGATGTGCGACCAGGCCTCGGTGCTGTTGCTGACCTGCAGCCCGGTTTGCCAGTAACCGGTCAACACGATGATGATCAGGTCCAGTAGACGATGGGCGAGCGACAGCGCTGACTGATGGGCATGCAGAATGCCGCGGACGGAAGTGCGCATTGGAGGGCTCGCTCAGACGGTTTTTATGGGGATGACACGGCCTGGCAGTTCGCTACCCGAGACCGGCGATGGTTGGGCGACCCGGTGCGGGTGGGGCAGGCGGGCCAGATGCACCAGATGCGAGGTGGCCAGACGATTCTCGACGAAGGCTTTGATCTCCTGCTCGAAACGCGCCACCGAAAACCGTTCGGCGTTGGCCCGGCAGGCCTGCGGCGTGATGCGTGATTGCGCAGCTTCAAACTCGCCGATGGCGGCGCTCAGCGCTGCCACGGTTTGCTGCCGATAGAGCACGCCGGTCGGTTGCGGGTGATCCAGACCGTGCACGGTCTCCATGATGCCGCCCTTGCCGAACGCGATCACCGGCGTGCCGCAGGCTTGGGCTTCAACCGGGCTGATGCCGAAATCCTCTTCGGCGGCGAAGACAAACGCTTTGGCGCCGCGCATATATTCCAGCAATACCGCGCCAGGCTGGAAACCCAGCAGCGTTACATTGGGCGCCTGCCTGGCAATGGCCTGCGCCTTGGCCAGGTCCGGTCCGTCACCGATCATGATCAGGCGTTTGTCCGGCATGGCGACAAAGGCTTCGACGATCATTGGCATGCGCTTGTAAGGCACCATCCGCGAGGCACACAGATAGAAGTCCGCGCGCGCGCCGTGGGGGGTGAAACCGAGGGTGTCCACCGGCGGATAGATGACGGTCGAGTCACGTCGATACGCCTTGGAGATGCGTGCACCGATAAAGCCCGAATTGGCAATGAATGCGTCCACACCGGTCGACGTGCGTTGGTCCCAAAGGCGCATGTAATGCAGGACCAGGCGCGCCAGGCTGCCCTTGACTCCCTTGCCCAGTCCTGATTCCTGCAGGTACTGGTGCTGCAAGTCCCAGGCGTAGCGAATCGGCGAGTGCACGTAGCTGATATGCAGTTGGTCCGGGCCGCAAAGCACGCCCTTGGCGACTGCGTGACTGCTGCTGATGATCAGGTCATAGCCGGAGAGGTCCAGTTGCTCGATGGCCAGCGGCATCAGCGGCAGGTAGCGTGAATAATGTTTGCGTGCGCCGGGCAGCTTCTGGATGAACGTGGTTCTGGCTACCTTGCCGCGCAGCTGCGCGCGGTCCTGATCGCTGAGAAAGTCGATGACTGCAAACAGATCCGCATCGGGCCAGATGTTTATCAGGGAAGCAAGCACGCGCTCGGCACCGGCGTAACTCACCAGCCAGTCGTGGACAATAGCAATTCTCATGGGCGTTCCTTGCTGTAATGGCCCGCGCTACTGCGGATGCGACAGGGCGCATGCTGGCGTTGCTGTTGTGGGTTCAGGGTTTGCCGGCGGACGACTCGGGTACGACATGGCGCTTGCTCTGCGACGCAGGAGCAGACTCCAGCAGCGCATCGATACGCTGGGAAAGGCGTTGCGCGGAAAGGTCCCAGGAAAAACGCTGCACGTTATGCAACCCCTGAGCACGCAGCGCATTGCGCAACGGCGCATCCACCAGCACGCGCTGCATTGCTGCGGCCATGTGGCTGACGTCCAGCGGGTCGAAATACAATGCGCTGCCTTGCAGGACTTCCGGGATCGAAGCGGCATTGGCGGCCAGCACCGGGCAACCGCAGGCCTGGGCTTCAAGCGGCGGAATGCCGAACCCCTCGTAAAGCGAAGGAAATACGAACGCTGTGGCACCCTGATACTGGCTGATCAGCTCGGCATCGTTAAGTCGCCCCAGAAAGCGGATGCGCGGGTCACGGCAGGCGAGGTGTTGCAGGTCAGGGTCGGCGAACAGTGCGCTGGCAGCGCCGACAATATGCAGTTGCAGGTCGGTGTGGCTACGCAAACTCAGAAATGCCTGAATCATCCGGTTGAAATTCTTGTGTACGGCGGGTGAGGAAACTGCAAGCAGGTATCTCGGCTGATCGACAGGTGTCGGCCCCGGGGTGAATTCGTCACTGACCGCAGCGGGCACGACCAGCACCTTGTCCTCGGCGTAGCCATAGAACGAGGTTATTTCCCTTCGCGAGAAGCTGCTGCCGGTGATCAGCGTTCTGGCGCGTGACAGCAGAATCGGGGTGATGGTCCGATAGGCCAGGCGGAACAGCCGGGTGTAGCTTTGCGGATAGCGTACATAGGTGATGTCGTGGTGAGTGGCTATCTGATTGCCATAGAACATTGGCCCTGTGTTGCTGACCGAAATCAGCAGCGGGCTGCCTTGACGTTTCAGGTGAAGCGGCAGATCGATCTGTTCCCACATATGCCCGGTGGAATGACCGATGCATTGGGCCTCCAGTGCGCTGGCACAGTCATGCAGCCTGATAGTGCGCGGAGCGACGAATACCAGATCGTCGCGCAGCCGCTTCAGGGCTCTGCACATTTGCTCTGCGTAACGCTGTACACCGCTGACATCCTGGGTGAGGAACCGTGAATTGATGACAATCATCTCGAGCATCCTGCTGATGAGGGTGATCTGGCTGGTGCCAGGTTCTGTCCTTGAACGGGCTTGATGGGGCAGATTGCGCCCCGTTACTGTGTGACGTATGTGCGGCGGTCCTGCAGGGTCTGGGCAAAGATGCTTTCGTACTGGTCCAGCATCAGGTCCAGGTTCATCAACGACGCGACACTGTTGCGTGCCTGGCTGCCGAGGCGTGCCAGCAGTTCCGGTTGCTGGTGCAGCTTGAGCATTGCCAGCCCCAACGAGTCCGGGTCATCGGGGCTGCACAGCAGACCGTTTAGAGGTTCCTGAATGATTTCCGTCAACCCGCCCATGCGGCTGGCGATGACGGGCAGGGCATGTGCGCAGGCCTCGACGGCCACCATGCCGAACGGCTCATTCCACAGGGAGGGGACGATTGCCACGTCGATCTGGCGGTAGAAGTCTTCGGGCCTCTGGACGCCGACAAAGCTGATGTCCGGTGATGTGGCCATGGCCCTGAAATGCTTTTCATCGGCCGCCTGTCCACGCCCGGCAATCTGCAGGGTGGCTTTGAACGGCAGGTGCTGAAACTGATCAATCAACCATCCCAGCCCCTTGTTTGTGGACAGCGTGCCCAGGTAACCGAAGCGCAACGGGGCGTCATCGATGGGGGCTCTGGGCTGCCCGGAAATCGGCGGGGTGAAGGGGCTGGCGTTATGCACCACGTAACCCCGCGCGCCTTTGAAATAGCCCTGCGCCTGCAAGGTGTCGAGCATGAAGCGGCTGACACCAACGACCGTGTCGACCTGTTCTGACAGCTGTGCATGATTGCTGCGCAACTGCGAGCACATCGTGCATTGGCGCTGACAGCTATGACCCTTCTTGAACATGGTGCTGGCCGGGCAGAGCAAGTAAAAGTCATGCAGGACCTGCACGATCGGGCGATTGGCCCCGGTTATTTCGTCCCACGCCGACACCGACCAGCCGGTCAGGTTATGGCACACCACCAGCTCCGGCTGCTCCAGTTCCACCACTCGCCTCACGTACTCGCGCATGCCGGCGTTGTAGCGATCGCGCCAGTGCCAGGCAAGCCGCGCCAGACGGCCCGGACGCTGGGCGATGAAGTGCCAGTACCGGTTGAGCAGGCCGGCGCGATAGACCTTGACCCGATTGACCTCTGCCAGCTGCAGGCCGGGCCGATCGGTGGTGGCCAGCACGGCGACGCTGTGTCCACGTTGCTGCAAGCCCTCGACAGTACGTTGCAGAATGATCTCTGCGCCGCCGCCGATATCGGGCGCATAAAGGCTGCTGATAAACAGTATCTTCATAACGGGTAGGCCTTGTTCAGGCCCAGCCTGCTGGCTTCCCCATCGTGAATGGCGTCGTTGATCAGGTTCAGACGCGCGTCGGCGTCATAGCGCCAGGCATACAGGCTCAACAGGCAGAGAAACACCTGGCGATTGAGTCGGTAGAGCAGGGGGGAGGACGCCCAGATATGCCGGTCGAACCACGCCTGGTTACGCGCGGCGTAATAAGCGCGCAGGTCCGATCCGCCCGACAGGTAGCTTTCATAGACGTTGCGGGTGCGCGCCTTGATGTTCCATGAGTCCTCGAGATCCTCCAGCAGCGCTTCGGGTACCAGAAATACCTTCCCGCCACCGTCGGTAATGCGCCAGGTGTATTCGGTGTCATCGCTGTACAGCTTGAGTGCGTCCAGTGGCAGGCCGATTTTCTTGTACAGGCTGCGATGGGCCAGCAACCCCCCGTAGGTAGCGAAAGGAAGCTGTACCCGTTCCGGCATGGCCACGCTGGCCCCCGGCTTTCCCCAAGGCAGGCGTCGCCAGATCTTGTATGGCAACTGGGCGATGTGAAAGCCGAAGAAGCTCGAGCGCCGCTGAATGGCGTAACGTAGCGGTACACCCGCGGCGATGTCCGCTTGATGCGTGGGGCGAAAGCCGAGCACTGCGCAATTGTCCCGGCCGTCGATCGTTTCCCGTTCTTGTAGAGACCGGTGCAATACCTCAATGGCATGAGCGGTCGGTGCGTTATCGTCGTCCATCAGCCAGATGTACTCGTCGCCGTTCTCCAGCGCGGCCTTGATGCCGGTCGAATAGCCGTTGGCCGAGCCGGTGTTGTCAGGCAGCCAGATCACCTGAACCCGCTCGGGCCACTTATCGCACAGCGCCTGTAATGGTGCGACGGAAGCGTTGCTGACAATGATCACACGACCAATCAGCGGGCTTTCCAGCGAGCGGCTGATCAATGTGTGCAGATAGCTGAAACGGTCACCATAGGTGAGCGTCACCAGGGTGGTCTGGTGGGGCATGGTGGGGTTCCGGGGGCAGTGGAAGCAGACGGACGACGCATGTTTCAGGCACGCGCCTGAGGTAGTTCCATGCAAGTGCGGCAGGCCTTTACGCGCGGGCTTCGAGCCTTGACAGGCTGCTGATGGGCAATACCACTTTTTGCTGGCGTTGCAGCATGTTGAGCAGAATCACCGCACGCTCGGTGCCGTCTTCGCTCAGAAAGATGGCTTCCACATCACTCCAGCTGCCCGTCGTGATCATTACCGGATCACCCTGAATAAATCGTGCTTTGGGCGCAGGTGCGGAGAGCCGCTGGCGGATCTGCTCGATCAGATGATCGCGAACCGGCACCGGGTGTCCGCCGAACGTCACGATGCGCGAGACGCCACGGGTGGAGCGAATCGGGTACCAGTTGTCCTGTACCTGATCCATCTGAATGAACAGGTAGCCGGGAAACAAAGGCTCGTCGGCCTGAACCCTGGCAGCGGTTTTTTTCGCATCGACCTGCAACGGTCGGTAGCACTGGAAATGCTGGCGTCGCAAATGCTCTTCGGCGCGGGCTTCCTGACGCGGTTTGGTCTGGATCAGATACCAGCGAGCGTCCTGGGCGGAGAGGGCCATGATTAATTCCTTTTAAATGAAACAGCGCAGTGAACGGCAGGCGTCAATACGGGTTATCGGGGCGCAGGGTGGTAGTTGTAGCCATAGGCTGCGTAGTCGTAATCGGACGTCGTGGCCTTGCGCACCACTGCGTTGAAAATGGCACCCTTGATCAGAATTCCGTTCTGGCCCAGCCTGCGTTTGCAGGCCTCGATTTCCTGGACGGTGGTCATGCCGAAACGGGCAACCAGCAGGCAGGTGCCTGCCTGGCGACCCACCAGTGTCGCGTCGGTCACGGCAAGGATGGGTGGCGTGTCGATCAGAATCAGGTCATACAGCGGCGACAATTCGGCCAGCATCCTGTTGAAGTTGTCATGCATCAGCAGTTCCGAGGGGTTGGGCGCGGCGAAACCACATGAGATGAAATCCAGATGCCGGACCCGCGTCTGATGGATGACTTCGGTGCACCTCAAGCGGGCGGCCAGCGTGTCGGACAGACCGTGTTTGGGCTGCAGGCCAAAGAGCCTATGCAGGTAGCCTTTGCGCATATCGGCATCGATCAACAGGACGCGCCTGCCGGTCTGGGCAATGATGGTTGCCAGATTGCTCGATACAAACGATTTGCCGGCGCCTGGTGTCGGGCTCGATATCATCAGTACGTTGTTGCGCGCCTCCAGCATGGCGAAGTGCAAGCTGGTACGCAGGCTGCGCAGCGATTCGATGGCCAGCTCGCCAGGTGCGGCAATGCTCAGCAGTCTTGAGTCCTTGCTGTCCTGATCGCGCTTTTCCAGGCGTTCCTGCTGCCGCGAGTGAGGCAATGATGCGTAGACCGGCATGCCCAGACTTTCGATGACTTCGGCGCTCTCGATGCCCCGATAGAATGCCTGGCGCACGAATACGATGATCATTGCGACCAGTGCACCGATCAGCGTAGCGATCAGCACAATCAGCGTCTTCATGGGTTTGACGGGTCTTTCGACGTTGGTATCGGCGTTGTCGATGACCCGCACATTACCAATGCTGCCAGCACGCAGAATGTCCTGCTCCTGACTCTTGTTGAGCATCAATGTGTAGGTCTGGCTGATGACCTGCATGTCGCGGGTCAGACGCAGCAACTCCTGCTGGGTCATGGGCAGCGCGTCGATCTTCTTCAACAGACCTTGTTTCTGTTGTTCCAGCTGGTTCATCTGGCTCATCAGGCTGCGATAGGTCGGGTGCTCACGGGTGTACAACCGTTCCAGCTCTACGCGCCTGAGTTTCAGTTCGGAAAGCATCGAGTCGAGGCTGACCACCTGATCAAGCACGCCTTTGGTTTCGATGCTCAGGTCCACCGACCTGGCGCTGGTCTGGAAGGTGTTCAGCGCAGTCTCCGCGTCCTCCAGCTGTTTGCGCACGGCAGGCAACTGCGAGCGTAGAAACTGCAGCCGCTGCGCGGCCTCGGCCGAACTGCGCTCTACGTTCTGGCGTACATAAAGATGGCTGACCTCGTCGAGAATCCGGTTGGCCCGCTGTGCGTCCTGGTCCTCGATGGACAGGTAGATGATGCCCGAGTCCCGGCCGGCTTCGGCGATTTTCAACCGGTTCTGATAAACCAGCGCGGTGCTGAGCGTGCGCTGTCTGGAGACACTGAAATCGGTGCCGGGATGTGCCCGCAGCGCAGCGACCTGAATCTTCACCCCGTTGCCTTCGACAATGCGGTTGATGGTGCCGCCAAGCAGCAGATTGTGCTCGTTATCGTAGAGCGAAAACTGGCCAGGCTTGCCCGCGGTTAGGGTGAGTTTTTCGCCTAGCAGGTGCTCCGGCACTTCCAGTTGGAATACCTCGATTTTCTCGCCACCCCACGCGTATTGCGTCAGGCCGAATAAAGGCTGAGCCAATTCACCGTCGCGCACCGGCTTGAAGGTGCGATATAGATAGGGGCCGATCACCGGAAAGAAGTCGGGTGTCTGGAGCGTACTGAGCTTCAGATCGTCGACGACCTTGCCCAACAATGCGCGCGACTTGATCAGCTCGATCTCGGTGGTCGCCTGTGACACTGACAATGGCTTGGCGCTGACCTCCGGGGTGCCCTCGATGCCGATTTTTCGGGGCTCTATCTGAATCATGGCGGTGGCCTGATACACCGGCGTGGCCAGAATGGCGTAGCCCAGGCCGATCAGAAAAAACAGGCTGACGGTCCACAGGATCAGCGCTTTGTGATCGAACAGCATGCGCAGGACCGCTGCCAGATCAATCCGGGAGTCCTGGTGGAAATCCAGCGAAGGACGGTTCATGGCGGTCATTTATCCTGTTGCTCCTGACTGAAAATGAGGAAGCCAGTCGTCAATGCAGCGTGAGAGCTGCGCGTAGGTCTGTTCAAAGGCTGATGCGGGACGTCGGTAAGGGTCGGCGATGTCGAGCGGGTGTTGCCATTTACCGATCAGAAAGGCTTTGCCGCGTACTTCGGGTGCAAGTTTGAGGACGTCGGCAAAATGTGCCTGCTCCATCAGCAGAATCAGGTCAGCCTGGCGTAGCAGCTCACGGCTCATCTGCCGAGCTGCATGGCGCTGAGGCTGTACCCGGTGCGTTTGCAGAACCTGCCGAGCCGCCGGGTCGATGGACGAACCTGACAGCGCGGCGATGCCTGCCGACTGAACGCGCACCTGCGTGGCCTCCAAGCGTTGATGCAGTATCGCGACGGCCATCGGGCTGCGGCAGATGTTGCCGACGCACAACACCAGTACGTTACTGAACATGTGCTTTGCCACTGGTCTGGAACAGGCGTCTGCTCAGGTTGACGACAACATTGCCGGCCACTTTCCACAACGTCTGCAGTTTGTGGCGGGGGGCGAGCGCGGCCAGCGAGAGGCACACCGTCTGCATCAGGAAGTGTTCGTACAGGGGCTGATTGCCCAGACGATTGTAATAGTTGGCCAGGCTTGAACAGGTCTGCAGGTTCATATGCAATTTGCGTTTGTCGCTGCGCATGGAAAACACGCCGCCGGGGTGCAGCCGATAGGCAGCCGGCTTGATCTGCGCCATGAACTTGCCTTTGCCGTAAGCCCCCAGCAACGACCACCAGCACATATCGTTCAACGGTGCTCCGCACATGCTCAATTCGGGCGGCATTGTGCTGAATACATTGCGAAAGCAGACGGTCAGGGTCGACAGGCGTCTGGCCTTTTGCAGCTCCAGCGCCGTAGCGTCGCTGCGCAGCAGGCCTTGCAGCTGCACGCCATACTGGCCGTGTTCGTCGAAGGCGAACGCATCGTGATAGGTGATGACGTAATCGGCATGGTTCTCGAGAAAGTCCACTTGCAACTGCAGCTTTCGCGGATCAGTCCAGTAATCGTCGGCTTCGCAGTAGGCGATATAACGGCCCCGGGCTTCAGCGAACAGGCCCGGAACGCAAGGCGCGCCCTGACTGTACTGATTGACCTGCTGATAGAAGGGCCGAATGATCGTCGGATGCCGCTCGGCGTAGTGCGCAATGATGCGTGCAGTGCCGTCCGTGGATGCATCGTCGTTGATCAGGATTTCGAACCTGAAATCGGTCTGCTGTGACAGAAACCCGTCCAGTGCCTGAGCAATGAAGGCCTCCTGGTTGTAGGCGGGGCATATGATGCTCAGCAACGGCGGTGCCATGCAGGCCTCGTCGGTATTTTTTGCAGTGTCGTCCATGGCTCAGGTACTCGGTTTGCTGAACAAAACATAGATTTTCGACGCCAGCGGTCTATGGCTTGCCGCTACCAGTGTCAGAGTGACAAGACCACTGGCGGCGAGCGCCAGCAGCAGGCTGCCACGGCTTTGATCGGCAATCAGATGGAACACAGGCGCGCTGATCGCCAGGCCCGCAGCGGTCATCGCACTGATCCGCAGAATGTCGCTCAACCATTGGCGATGAAGGCCCGGTGCCAGGTGCCGATGGACGATGACGGGCCATATGGCGAAGGACGTCGCACGCAGAAAAAACCACGCCAGCGCTGCGCCGTAAACGCCTTGATAATGGATAGCCACAAACATTACAGGCACGCTGATCAGTGTCGAAATCACGCTGTACCACAGGTGCAAGTGCATTCGGCCATGGGCGTATTGCAGGTAGAACTGAAAAGCACTGGCGGCCATGATTGCGCTGCCCAGCGCGTACCAGCCCAGCACCGGTCCACTCCAGCGCGCGGCGGCGTCATCACCCGTCCAGGCGATAATCAGCGGTTCGGCATACAGGGCAATGACCGCTGCCAGCGGGAACAGAAAGGTACAGGCAAGGCGATTGGCTGCCAGAAACAACGTGTGCATGTCGTCGCGTCTACCTTCGGCCATCAACACGGTCAGGCGCGGCAAGAGCGTCTGAACCAGCGGGTTGCTCAGCATCACGATGCCAGTGGCGATCAACGCAACCAGTGAAAAGTAGCCGTACTGATCCAGCGGCAGCAGATTCGACAGCAGCACCTTGTCCACCTGAGTCAGCACAATCCACAGCACTGCGCTCAACGACAGGCTGGCGGCGAAGGGCATCAGCGGCTTGACCAGTTGCCAGTCCAGGCCGGTCAGCCAGTGTGGCGCAGGCATCTGGCTGCGGGCTTTGCTGGCAAATAGCAGGGCTTCGAGCAGCCCGACTACAAGCTGAAATATAAAAAAGTCCTGTGGGTCCCGGGAAAACTGACTGACCAGCAGCAAGCCGCCGAAGTAGCGCAGCGTTGCAATCGACACATTCGCAACGTTCAGCCAGGCGTGCTGCTCAAGGCCCTGTATGGCGCTTTTATAGAGTGTCGAATACAGGCGCAAGGCGATGACGATGCCCATCAGGGTGATGCACTGCGCCAGTGTGTCGGGTTGCAGCGTATTGGCGTTCAACCACTGTGCTGCGATCCAGGTGCTGGCGACATGGATAAGCAGCCCGCAGAGCATCGCGATGGGCAGAAATATCAGTTCGAATGAGCGCAGCAGACGACCCAGGCTTTGTTCGCTCACGGGAGTGCCTTGCTGATGTGCCACCGCGCGCACCAGGCTGGGGGACAACCCTGCGTCCAGCAGTTGCAGCCAGGCTTGCAGCAGGGTGAAGAAACCGATCAGGCCGTAGACCTCGGCACCCAGATGGCCGAGATAAAACGGCATGATCAGAATCCCGACCAGCATTACATAGGCCTGTCCGCTGTAGTTCAGGACGGTGTTGCGAATGATCGAACGGCTGCGAATAATCGGGCGGTTGCGAATGACCGGGGTTGTGCCAGGCATGATAGTCAGCAGACCCCGGCAGCGGAGCAAGCCGGGTAGTCCGTATCAGTCACACCACAGGTTTCGATCAGCGTGCGGATGACCAGGTCCTGCTCGCTTCTCAGCAGGCCGGGATAGATCGGCAGGCACAGCACTCGTTCGCTCAATGCTCTGGACACAGGCTGGCCGGGCTGTGGCTGCAGGTATTCAAGGGTGTCCAGTGAGGGGTAAAAGTACCGGCGTGGGTTGATCTTGCGCAGGTTGAGTGCCGTGCGCACCGTCAACAGCTGTTGCTCGTTATGCAGCGCCACCGGGTAATAGCTGTTATTGAGTTCGCTGTCGGCCTGGGGTTGTTGCAGATCCAGGTAACTTTCCAGTGCTGATGTATAGCGGTGAGCGATTTGCGCGCGCTCTTCAAGGATGTTGCCGATGTTGTCGAGAATGCACAGCCCCATGGCTGCGGAGAATTCATTGAGCTTGGCATTGATGCCGATGCCGTCGATTCGGTCTACTCCCGATATGCCAAAGTTGCACATCAGGTGGGCGCTTCTGGCCAGTTCGTCGTCGTTGGTGATGATCGCGCCGCCTTCGATCGTGTGAAACAGTTTGGTGGCGTGAAAGCTCAGGGTGCTGATATCGCCATGGTTGAGCACCGACTGGCCTGCATGGCGCACGGCAAATGCATGTGCGCCGTCATAGATCACCTTGAGCTTATGTTCACGGGCAATTTGCTGAATGGCTTCTACGTCGCAAGGATTGCCAAACACGTGGGTGCCCACGATTGCTGTGGTGTCTTCGGCGATGCTGCGCTTTATGTGCTGCGGCGAGATATTCCAGGTGTCCGGATCGATATCGGCAAAGACCGGGCGAATACCTTCCCATTGCAGCGAGCTGCTGGTGGCGACGAAACTGAATGGCGTTGTAACGGCGCTGCCGCTCAAGCCCAGAGCCCGATAGGCAACCTGCAGGGCCAGGGTGCCATTGTTGGTCAGAATAATGTGTTTGACGCCCAGATAGTCCTTGAGCCGGTCCGTCAGTTCCCTGGCCAGCGGGCCGTGATTGGTCAGCCAGCCACGGGCGTAGATACCTTCGACGTAGCGTTTGAACTGGTCGATATCACCCAGATACGTCTTGGTCACATTAATCATCGAAGCCTCCATGTTTCTCTGAATCGGGGTGTTGCCGAGTGGGTGACCGGACATCTTTTTTTGCGTGCAGGCGCTGCATTGCTTCAGGCAACGCTACCGCCACACCGAACGTGTTCAGCACTTTAAAAATAGAATGGGGAGTCAACAGACATCCGCCGGCGCCTGATGAGCACCGCGGAAATAACTGACAGCGTGGGACGGAACAGCGGTCGACTTCGGCTTGATTATCCCGACGCTATGCTCTGCGGCATGTGCGTGACAACGGAATGCGCCTGACGGTCCTATATATCGGTGGCGGCAGGGTGTCTGTCAAATTGTTTCGTCAGCTTTCTGTTATATTTTTGATAAATGGTAGAGTAGATTTTATAACTATATGATTTATAAGGGTGTCAAAAAAATATCATCCTTCATGTGTATTTAAATGGCACGCTGAACGCGCTCTGCAAGACGACAATAAGTCATCGGATTTTACAATATCGACCTGCTTATATTTCTAATTGTTATATATAAATATTAATTGATAATTTTTGGTTCTATCTGGTTTGGTGCATGATCGTGTTCACGGACTGCAAGCAGGGGAACGAACATGAAAGAGCCAGCGCTGTATTTTGATTACGCCGCCACTACACCTGTGGACGAGCGTGTTATCAGGGTCATGGTTGATTGTCTGGGTGTGGCAGGCAATTTTGGCAACCCTGCATCCAGCGCTCATTCATTCGGACAAAAGGCCCGCGTTGCGGTAGAGATTGCCCGTGAGCAGGTTGCCCATCTGGTGGGTGCTCAGGCCTCGCAGATCATCTGGACGTCCGGTGCCACCGAATCCAGCAATCTGGCACTCAAGGGCGTGGTTCAAGAGCGCGCGAAGAGGCAGGCAGCATTCGCCGGAGGCAGGTCCGGCCATATCATCACCAGTCAGATCGAACACAAGGCAACCCTTGATACTGCCCGACAACTTGAGGAAGAAGGCGCCGAGGTTACCTGGCTGGCACCGGACAGCGATGGCCTGATCAGTGCCAATGCGGTCAGTGCTGCTTTGCGCGATGATACGTTTCTGGTCTCGCTGATGCTGGTCAACAACGAACTGGGTACGGTCAACGACATCGCGGAAATCGGCAGGCGGGTACGGGCTCACGGCGCGTTGTTGCACGTCGACGCTGCGCAGGGCGCTGGCAAGTTGCCGATTGACCTGAGCCAGCTTGAAGTAGACCTGATGTCGCTTTCTGCACACAAAATCTATGGGCCCAAAGGGATTGGCGCGCTGTATGTCGGCCCGCGCGCGCAGCAACGGGTTCTCGCCCAGATTCATGGGGGCGGGCACGAGTGTGGGCTGCGCTCCGGTACCCTGGCGACGCATCAGATTGCCGGGATGGGCGCGGCCTTTGCCCTGGCGGCCGAAGTGCTTGAAGAAGAGGTTGTTGAAATACAGCGGCTCAATCGCCTTCTTTGTGAGCGACTGGCCGATATTCCGGGGGTGTGTATCAACGGCAGTCCCACCCAGCGGATTGCCCACACCCTCAGTTTTACGTTTACCCACAACGATCTCGACATAGCAGCGCTGGGCGACAGACTTGCCTTCTCTTCCACCTCGGCCTGTAACTCGGCAAAAAACTTGCCTTCACACGTCCTGCTGGCTCTGGGACTGAGTCCGCAGGCTGCCGGCCAGACCATACGTCTGAGCCTGGGGCGCTTCACGCGTGATCAGGATATCGAGCGTGCGGCCGATTCGATTCATGCCTGTCTGATTCAGCCAGCGTTTTGGGCGGTTGCTCAGTCTCGATGAGTGCTCCATTATCTGAACCGGTGAAAGCAGTCAATTTCCGGGTCAGCAGGAGAGTCAATGAGCACGCAATCCAATGCCAGTTCAGAAGTGGCAGAACGTTTGGCGCAAACCCGCGCCTTGATGAGCAGGGAGCGCATCGATGCCTATCTGGTGCCGTCAGCGGATCCGCACCTCTCCGAATACCTGCCCGGCTATTGGCAGGGACGCCAGTGGCTGTCCGGTTTTCACGGCTCGGTCGGTACACTGATCATTACCCAGGACTTTGCAGGCATATGGGCTGACAGTCGCTATTGGGAGCAGGCAACCAAGGAACTGGCAGGTAGCGGTATCGAACTGGTAAAACTGTTGCCCGGCCAGCAGGGTCCGCTTGAATGGCTGGCAGACGAAGCCAAAGCCGAAAGTGTGGTTGCCGTTGACGGGGCGGTCCTGGCCGTTGCCTCTTCGCGCACCCTTGCAAGCAGGCTTTACGCGCGCGGTGCCCGCCTGCGTACGGATATCGATCTGCTCACCGAGCTTTGGCAGGATCGTCCTGCCTTGCCGTCTCACCCAATCTACGAACACTTGCCCCCTCAGGCATCTCTGGACCGTGCTGAAAAACTGGCTCGTGTTCGCCAGATCGTTGCCGAGCGAAACGCTGACTGGCACTTCATCGCAACACTGGATGACATAGCCTGGCTGTTCAATCTGCGTGGCGCTGACGTTTCCTACAATCCGGTTTTCATCGCCTTCGCCCTGATCGGCCCGCATAGCGTCACGCTGTTCGTGGACTCACGGAAAGTGCCGGACTCGGTGCGTTCGCGTCTGGAGCGCGACGGTATCAATCTCATGGAGTACACGCAGATTGGCGCAGCCTTGCGCGAGCTGCCGAAAGACGCACGACTGCTGGTTGATCCGGCGCGTGTTACCTGCGGCTTGCTCGATTACCTGGACAGTGAAGTCACGCTGGTCGAAGGGCTTAATCCGAGTACGCTGCTGAAATCGCAAAAAACCGAGACCGATGCCGGTCATATCCGTCAGGCAATGGAGCAGGATGGTGCGGCACTCTGTGAGTTCTTCGCCTGGCTGGACAGCGCGCTGGGACGTGAGCCCATCAGCGAAGTGACGATTGATGAAAAGCTTACTCAGGCACGGGAGCGACGTCCGGGATATGTTTCACCCAGCTTTGCAACTATTGCAGGTTTCAATGCCAACGGTGCGATGCCGCATTACCGTGCGACTGAAGCGGAGCATGCGCAGATCGAAGGTGATGGATTGCTGTTGATCGACTCGGGCGGTCAATACCTTGGCGGCACCACCGATATCACGCGCATGGTTGCGATCGGCACGCCGAGTGCCGAGCAGAAGCACGACTGTACTCGGGTTCTCAAAGGCGTTATCGCGTTATCGCGCACTCATTTTCCCAAGGGCATTCTGTCGCCGTTGCTGGATGCCATTGCCCGGGCGCCAATCTGGAGTGAAGGCGTCAACTACGGTCATGGCACCGGGCATGGCGTCGGGTATTTTCTGAACGTCCACGAGGGGCCACAAGTCATTGCCTATCAGGCACCTGCAACGCCGCAGACGGCGATGCTGCCGGGCATGATCACGTCCATTGAGCCCGGTACTTACCGGCCCGGACGGTGGGGTGTGCGTATCGAAAACCTGGTGATTAACCAGGAAGCGGGCACTACCGAATTCGGCGAGTTCCTGCGCTTTGAAACCCTGACGCTGTGCCCGATCGATACGCGTTGCATCGAGGTCTCGATGTTGAACGAGGAAGAGCGCACCTGGCTGAACGATTACCACGCTCAGGTTCTCGCGAGGTTAAGCCCTCTACTGCAGGGTACAGCGCTGTTGTGGTTGCAGGCACGCACGGTCGCTGTCTGATCTTGGATGGATCGAAGCGAGTTGCCGCAGGCTCAGTCCTGCGGTAACGGATCCGTCAGTGGTGTGCTTTTTCTGCAGACGATAATCATGCTGCGGCTGGTATAACCAGCGGGGTTGAGGCCGAACGGATAGTCTTCCGGCTCTTCGGTGGCATCGCCCGATTTTGCGATGACCTTAAACGTCCTTGACGCACAGGCGTTGGTCGCAAGCTCATAGCATTTGGCCCAGGAAGACGTCAGGCCAGAGCAGTTGATGTGAATGCCGCGCTTGCTTTGCTTGACGGGCTTGGATGTAGCTGCACAACCTGCCACAGCCAACATGGCCAATACGATAAAAATGTATTTCATTCCTTTCCTTAGCGGGCCATTGCTGATCGCGATCCATCCGGTTGACTGGATCATGAGTCGGTAAAACTGTGACGCAGAACTCTCGAACATGAGTAGGTCAGGCGTAAACATGGCGCATGCGCTCAACAAATGCTAGTGCCATGTCGCTTCTTGACCTTGTGACTGCGTGGTCAGTTCAGTCGGCGGGGACCAATTGAGGTTTTGTGTTCGCAGAACCAAGGGTGGCGCCGATGGATGCGAAGATGATTGCGCCAATTGCCAGCCATTGGGTCAGTGAAAGGCTCTCGTGAAGAAACACCAGACCTGATAGCGCTGCGAAGACAGGTTCCAGACTTGCCAGCGTGCCGAATGTGCGCGCCGACATTCGCGTCAGGGCGATCATTTCCAGGCTGTAGGGCAGGGCGGTCGACAGAATGGCGACACCCAGTGCTGCCGGTATCAGTGAAATGTCCAGTAATGCAGAGCCTGCGTGTATCACGCCGACAGGTCCGATGAAGAGTGCGGCAATCATCACGCCAAGCGCGGCGGTCTGTACGCCGTTGTCTGCACCTGCCTTATGCCCGAACACTATATAAGCGGCCCAGCACACCCCGGCCCCGAGAGCATAAGCAGCGCCGACCAGATCAATCGCTTCGTTCGAGGTCCCGAGGGGGATCAATAGTAATAAGCCGATGACTGCCAGAGAAACCCATAAAAAATCGATGGGCTTGCGCGAAGACAGCAGAGCTACAGCCAGTGGGCCGGTGAACTCCAGCGCGACCGCGATTCCCAGAGGTACAGTCTGCAACGACATATAGAAGAGGAGGTTCATGCTGCCCAGCGCAATGCCATAGATCACCACAGTGTGTAGCGATTTTGCGGTCAGATTCGCTCGCCACGGGCGCAGGATGGCGATAAGGATAAGGCTCGCAAATACCAGCCTCAAGGTCGTGGTGCCTTGCGCGCCCACTACGGGGAAAAGACTCTTTGCCAGCGACGCGCCGCTTTGAATGGAGATCATGGCGATCATCAGCAGCCCCAAAGGGAAAAGGGCGGCCGCTATAGTGTGGGGTTTCTCAGACATTTCGGTTGTACATCCTGGGGGTGATCCGGGTGCTGGTAAGCGGACATGATGCGCAACAATCGATGCGTGGGCAATATATTGCGCAATCTTTGCTTTCCCTTCTATATAGGTAATCACGAAACGGGCAATTTCGGTGTTTTTGAAATTAACGGTTGACGCCCTCTGTGAGGTGTCTATAATTCGCCCCACTTCCGGCGCAGACGGAAAAGAAAAAGCCTTGTAGATCAATAGTTTACAGGGGTTTGGAGTGAGGAGTCAGCGAGGAAGGAGGTCGAGTCAGCAGTGATCGACAGCGGTGAGAAA
>NZ_LKEK01000063.1:0-59681 GCF_001466905.1 Pseudomonas sp. ICMP 3272 | reverse complement strand
CAAAAAAGATCGTATTAAACACCGGAAACGGCTGATCGCGACTCGTCACCGCCTCAACCTCTGTCACGTTGGGAAACATCGACAGGATCGTTATCCTCCAGCCGTAATAACGAATCAGCGCCAGTTGCTGGGCATCACGCGAGTAGCCCTGGGCTTTGGCCTGGATGTCGGCGGAGTCGAATTTGAAGTACCACGGGAAGCTCCAGCCGGTGTCTTCGTTGCGGTAGACCACGACTTTCTTGGTGTCCGGGTCTTCGGTGTTGATGAAGTACACGTCGCGGGTCGGGCCGTCTGCCGGGTTTTCGGCGTTGATGATGCCGTCGGCGTCCATTCTTTTGACTTCCACGCCGGTGATCATCACGACATCATGGCGCGGCAGGACGTAATAAAGGCTTAATGCGCCGATCCCGAGTGCCACGAATACCACAAGCCAAATCGACCTTCTCAGCCACTTCATACCAGCGTCCTCTGTTTAAAATTGCGTGACTTTGCCCTAATCCGAACATTTCGAAGCAAAACAGTTATTACAAAATTCGACAAGGCCGTTGCAGATGGCGTTGTCTTCCGGAGATTTACATGATTTGGTTCCTTGAAGGGCAGTCCAGCCAACGTGAAGTGATCATGGGCGCGCGCGATGCGCTGCCTGCGTCGGTGCAGATTATCGCCTCGCATCGCCAGCAGCGCTCCGAAATTACCGGGCAGGCCCATGTGGCACTGCAAGAGCCGGTCGATAATGAAGAGCGTATCGACTGGGTGCTGGAGACAGCTCGCTCGCTGGGCGTCCGGACTATCGTCGCCGGGCGTATAGGCAGCTTTTACGAAGCGCAGCGTGCACGTTTTGTTGCCGAGGGTTTGGACCTCGTCACAGGCGGAACGTCCCCGCAGACCTTCATGGATGTCGATGACAAGAGTCGCTTCACGGCGGCGGCCGAGGCGGCGGGTCTGGCGTGCATTCCGGGAATCGCCGCGAGCAGCGCCGAGGAGTTGCAGGCGGCTTACGATTCGTTGTCGGTATCTGGCGAGGTCTGTATCAAGCCGGTGGTCGGGATTTACGGGCGGGGCTTCTGGCGCTTCAAGGCCGATGTCGACGATTTTCGCTGTTTCGCCAATCCGGATGCGCGTGAAACGACTTTTCAGGCGTACCTTAATGCTTATCGTCAGGCCGAAGACGTACCGGCGATGCTGCTGATGCCGTATATGCCCGGCAGTGAATGCTCGGTGGACATGGTCTGTGAACACGGCAAGGCGGTTGCTTTTGTCGGGCGGCGCAAGGTGGGGCTGAATCAGACCTTCGAGCGCGACAGCGAAGCGGTGCAACTGGCGGTGCGTGCAGCGGAGCATTTTGCCTGCGACGGGCTGATCAATGTACAGACCCGTGACGACGCTGGCGGCAAGCCGCGTTTGCTGGAAATCAACCCGCGTTACTCCGGCGGGATCGGTTATACGCGTGAAACCGGCGTCAACCTGCCGGGTATTTTTGCGACACGGCGTCTCGGCTTGAAAGAACCGGAAACACATTGGCTTGAGGATATCCGCGTGAAGGCCATCACGGTCGCTGTACGGGCCACGGTTTGATCGGGATAATAGATTTTTGCTATCAATAATCGCTCTTATCAGGGAGGATCGGGCATGAAGCTTCTTGCGCCAGGTGCAAACACTGCTTTAGCTAACGCCCACTGCACCTGGAACCTGGAGAGCGGTAAGTCTTCGGTTTTTGGTGAGTATGCTGCCGTCGCCTTGCTGGCGGTCAACGACAAGCGTCAGCCCATGGGCGACCCGGCGCTGCTGCATCATGAACAGAGCTGGATGGAGTGGAGCGGCGGGCCTCAGGATGTCGGCTGTACGCTCCGGCTGGACAGGCTCCCGGCTGGCAGTGATCGCGTCTTATTGATGGTCTATGTATATGCAGCCATGGGGCCGGTCCGTGACGTTGCCAGTCTGCATCTCAAAGTGGATGCCGACATCGAGCATCGGCTGGATCTGCGCGATAACGGCGAAGCGGCGATCATCATCGGCGAGTTCTACAAGCGCAATGAACAGTGGAAATTCCGCGCGCTGAGCGAAGGCTCGGCGTACGGGCTGTCGGCGTTCGGGCGCAAGATCGGCCTGGACGTTGATGACCGTCACCCGCGCCACCCGTCTGGTGGCTCCGGTGGCGGGCCTCGGCATGAGTCGGCGACCGGCACGGCATTTGTGGTCGGCCCGGGGCACGTCATGACCTGTGCGCATGTCATCGAAGACATGGGCGTGTTCTACATCACTTCACTGGAAGGCCGTTACAAGGCCGAGCCGGTGGTCATCGACCGTCGCAACGACATTGCGCTGCTGCGCGTGCAGGGCGCACCGCTGTTGTCTCCGGTTACATTCCGGGACGGGCAGGGCTGTGAGCCGGGTGATACCGTAGCGGTCCTGGGTTACCCGTTGGCGTCCATTTCCGGTGGCGGGCTGCAGGTGACGCAGGGCGGAATCTCCGGTCTGTTCGGCCTGCACAATGACGCCAGCCTGTTCCAGTTCACGGCACCGATTCAGCCGGGGTCCAGTGGCAGCCCGCTGTTCGACAACGGTGGCGCGGTGATCGGCATGGTGACGTCCACCGTGCCGGACGGGCAAAACATGAACTTCGCAGTGAAGTCCGCACTGCTGCTGTCCTTTCTGCAAGCATGCCGTATCGATGCGCCGCATGCCCGCCCGGAAAGGTCGTACACCACCACAGAAATCTCACGCGCCGCACAGTCATCGTTATGGCTCGTTGAAGCCTCTCGCCAATGAAGTCGGTGTTGCCTGCTCAAGTGGCAGGCGTCAGGGGCTGCGGCCCCGTTACTCAGGAATTTATCGATGGACAGCAGCGCAGCTTTTTCCAACCCTACAAAGCTTCGTGCTGACCTGCTTCGTGGTCGTCTCGACGTCAGCGTCGATTCGTCCACCATTGCCCCGGACTCTCTGTTCGGCTTCGCTGAACGACGCAACCCCAAGCGCGCATTTCTGTTCGTGTCCCGGGTGCTTGGGCGTCATATTCCCGCGCGTCCGGGCGTGATGCTGAAAAGTTTTCAGGACCTGGCGCACAAGATTCCGGCAGACCTGCCCGGCCCGGTGCTCGTCATCGGCATGGCCGAAACCGCAGTCGGTCTCGGTGCCGGCGTGCACCGTGCCTACAGCGCAACGCGCCCTGATGCCTTGTATCTGGTCAGCACGCGCCATCCTACCGGCAGCGAGCTGTTCGCTCGCTTTGAAGAAGAGCACAGCCACGCCAGCGCTCACCTTATCCATCTGCCTGTCGATCCGACGCTACGCGAGATGATGCTTGGCGCACGCTCCCTGGTGCTGGTTGATGACGAGGCGTCGACGGGCAAGACCTTCATCAACCTCCATCAGGCGCTGGTCGAGGCCGGGCTGAGCAACATCGAGCGGGTGGTGACCTGCGTGCTTACCGACTGGTCGGCAGGTGCAGTCAGCACGTCGATGGGCGCAGTGGCCGAGCAGGTCTCGCTGTTGCAGGGCTCGTACTCTTTCGATGAAGACGTGAGCGCACCATTGCCGGACATGCCTGAGGTTGGGACCGTGGCAATGGGCGACTGGCCGCTGGTGACCGCCAATGACTGGGGCCGGATGGGGGTGTTGTCGGTTGCCGATACGCTGGCGCCAGGGCTTACCGTACAAAAGGGTGAACGCGTTCTGGTGGTAGGCACCAGCGAGTTCGTCTGGCGGCCGTTTCTGCTGGCCGAGCGTCTGGAAAAAGCCGGTGCCGATGTGCATTTCAGCTCTACCAGCCGTTCACCGATTGCACTGGGGCATGCCATCGACCACGCACTGTCGTTCTCCGACAACTATGGTCTGGGCATCCCCAACTTCCTTTACAACGTGCGGCCGGGTCAGTTTGACCGGGTGCTGATCTGCACCGAAACCCCAAGGCAGGCCGTACCCGCCGAGCTTATCGAAGCGCTGAACGCCGAGGTTATCTGCGATGAGTAACGACCGCCCGCTGATCTTCGTCGATCTGGACGACACACTCTTCCAGACCGCCCGCAAAACGCCCGCGAACATTGAAAAACATGTCGCAACGCTGGATATCAGCGGTAACGCCAATGGCTACATGACCAACGTGCAGAAGTCCTTCGCGCACTGGCTGCTGGCGCATTCCGATGTGGTGCCGGTGACGGCGCGCAGTGTCGAGGCCTACAGCCGGGTCAAACTGCCGTTCACTGCAGGCGCAATCTGTTCGCACGGCGGTGTGATGCTCGATGTCATGGGGCGACTGGACCAGGACTGGAACGAGCAGATGAAAAATACCCTGGCCAGCTATCAATCGCGGTTGCATGAATTGTCTGCCACCACACTGGCGATTGGTCAGGAGCTGGGCTTTTCACTGCGCGGCTGGGTGGTTGAAGAGGCGCAACTGTTTCATTACGTGGTGACCAAGCACAACGAGAGCGATGACAGCATCCTCGGCAAAGTGTTGGCCGAAGTGCAGGCCCGCGGCCTGCTTGACGGCATGCACATCCACGGCAATGGCAACAACCTGGCCTTTCTGCCCGAGGGGCTGGCCAAGCGTTACGCGGTTCAGGAGTGGCTGCGGCGCGACAAAGCCATCAATGGCGAACGCCCGGTACTCGGTTTTGGCGACAGCATTACCGACCTGGGTTTCATGGATGAGTGCCACTGGTGGGCGACGCCTGCCCGCAGTCAGTTGGCGAAAATGTTTGTCGGAGCAGCGCATGAGTGATCCCGTTCACGGGCTCGATACGGTCGGCAGTGGCAGTTATCTGCACGACGACGTGCATTTTCTGCTACGCAGCGTTGCGATGCAGACCACCAGCGTGGCGGAGAAGGAGCGCCTGATCCAGACACGCCAGAAGCACTATTCGGAAATGATCAGCGAGGAGTCGGCCCCCAGTGCCGCTCACAAGGCGTTGTATGAGCGTGCACTCAGCCAGAACGGTGCGCGCATGGCCGATGACGTGCAAGCCCTGGCGCAGGCGCTTGACCGCGAATGCACCGGCGCTGAAATCGTTCTGGTGTCTTTCGTGCGTGCCGGTCTGCCGCTGGGTGTGTTGTTGCGTCGGGCGCTGATCGATCTGCACCGCGAAGCGCATCACTACGGCATCAGCATCGTGCGTGATCGCGGCATCGATAAAGTCGCGCTGGAGGCCATTATTCAGACCCACGGCGCGCAGAACATCGTGTTTGTCGACGGCTGGACCGGCAAGGGCGCAATTTCAGGTGAAATCCGTCGCAGTCTGGCAGGCGACACGCGCTTCCCGGAAGAGCCACGGCTGGTGGTGCTCGCCGATCCCTGCGGCTGTGCCTGGCTGGCGGCGTCGGCAGAAGACTGGGTGATTCCGTCCGGCATTCTCGGTGCCACGGTGTCCGGTCTGGTGTCGCGCTCTATCTGGCCGACGGACGGCGGGCTGCATGGTTGTGTGGTTTACGAGCAGTTGCAGGACCACGACGTCACGCAGTCTTTTATTGAACAGATCGACAGCCTGCGTCGTCAAAACAGTTCTACGCTCACGCTGACTCCCTGGACGCTGACGCAGCGAACCGGGCTCAAGGGCGCTGCAACGCAGGTGGTCGACCGCCTTGCCGAGCGCTTTGATATCACTAACTTCAATCGCATCAAGCCGGGCATTGCCGAAGCAACGCGTGCGGTCATGCGCCGTGTTCCGGACCATGTGCTGGTACGCAATCGGGCGGACAGCGATGTGCAGTTGCTGCTGCACCTGACCGAAAAAGCGGGAATTCCCGTTGAAGAAGTCGGCGATGTGCTGGGGCCTTATCGGGCAGTGACCATCATTCGGAGTCTGAGCTAATGGCCTTATTTTCGCCTTACGCGCTGGGGGCAACGCTGTACATGCCCGCCACCCGCGATGACATCGTCGATGTGGTGTTCGGTGAAAAGATTCCCGAACTGCGTTCGCTGGTCGTGTGCCTGGAAGATGCGGTAGCGCTGATTGATGTCGATACAGCGCTGGTCAACCTTCGCCAGGTCCTGACCCGCATTCAGGACCGTGGCGGCCGCCCGGCCAACGGTCCGCTGTTGTTCGTTCGTCCGAGAGATGCCGCAATGGCGCGGATTCTCAACGACTGGCCGCTGATGGCGCACGTTGACGGGTTTGTTGTCCCCAAGCTTTCGCTGAAAAGTCTGACGAGTTGGGAGCAGTCTGTTACCAACCCGGCGCTGGCGTTGATGCCTACACTGGAAACGCCGGAAGTGTTCGATCCGACGGCAATGGTCGAACTTGGGCAAGCGCTGAAAGCCAGTCTGTACGAGCGGATCATTGCGTTGCGCATCGGTGGCAATGACCTGATGGGCTGTCTGGGGCTGCGCCGCAACCCGGCCATGACCCTGTATTCGACGCCCATGGGCTATGTGATCCCGATGCTGGCGGGAGTGATGGGCTCGCAGGGTTTTGCACTCACCGCGCCGGTGTTCGAGCAACTTGCCACACCTGACATTCTGGAACATGAACTGGCGCTGGATATTACCAATGGGTTGGTCGGTAAAACGGCAATTCACCCCTCGCAGGTCAATATCATTCAGAATGCACTACGCGTCAGTCTGGAGGACATGAACTCCGCCCGGATGATTTTGAACTCTGTGGCCCCCGCAGTGTTCAAGTACAACGATGCGATGTGTGAACCGGCCACCCATTACAAATGGGCAACCCACATCATGGAGCGCGCCAAATGGCATGGAGTGTTATCCGCACCCGCTTCGATCATGGATGCCAGCATTCGACTCGCTGAGGCAGTTAGCTAGATGATAGAACCTGACCTTGAAACCGTAGAACCTGATCTTGAACCTGTAGGACCTGATCTTGAAATCGAAGTGGAACAACGCCTGCTGGCGGTTTTCGATTTCGACGGAACCATCACCCGGCACGACAGCTTTGTGCCTTTTCTCAAATTCGCTTTTGGGCAACGTGCCTTTTCCGTGCGCATGGCCCGTTTGGTGCTGCCGAGCATCGGCTATCTCGCCAAGCGCGTGACCCGCGACGAACTGAAGGGCCGCCTGATCAAGGCGTTTCTCAGCGGCGTTGAAGTGCAATGGCTGCAGCAAAAGGCCGAGGCGTTCTGCCAGTCGCACTGGAACCGCCTGATGCGCCCGGCTGCGCTGGAGTCCATCGCCGCCGAAATCGAGAAGGGCGCCATTGTCACGCTATGTTCAGCATCGCCTGCTATGGTTCTGCAACCCTTCGCTAATCGCTTGAAAGTAGAGCTGATCGGCACCAATCTGGAAGTCATCGACGGCAAACTGACTGGATTGATCGAAGGCAGCAACTGCCGTTGCGATTCGAAAGTCGCACGCCTTGAAAGTGTTTATGGGCCGCTCACGCAGTTTCGGGTTCGAGCCTGGGGCGACACGCGGGGTGACCACGAATTACTCGCCGCTGCTCAGGATGCGCACTGGCGTTTGTTCCATCCGACGTGGCGTCGAGGCCGTTATAAAGGCCCCGTTAACGCCAAGTTACACAATCCTGATGGCAAAGATGGGCCAACACGGTAAGGCTGTAACACTTTTATCCGAATTCCGACGTTCACATGGAGCGAAAAATGGCACTCACTTTGGCAAAGAACCAGACGATCTCACTGGAGAAAACCGCTGGTACCGGCCTCAAGAAAGTCAGTATGGGCCTTGGATGGGACCCTGAAAAAGCCAGCGGTTTCTTCGGCAAGTTGCTCGGCGGTGGCGGCGGCGATATCGACCTGGATGCCTCCTGCATCATGCTCGACGCCGACAAGAAGCCCCTCGACCTGGTCTGGTTCCGCCAGTTGCAGTCGCGCGACGGTGCCATTCAGCACTCGGGTGACAACCGCACCGGCGAAGGCGCGGGCGACGATGAAACCATCAGCGTCGATCTGGAAAAACTGCCAGCCACGGTCAAATACCTGGTGTTCACCGTCAACTCGTTCACCGGTCAGAATTTCGAAAAAGTCGCCAACGCCTACTGCCGTATTGTCGATCTGGGCAGCCGCAACGAACTGGGCCGCTTTGATCTGTCCGAGAAAGGCCAGCACACCGGCGTTGTGATGTCCTACCTGGCGCGCACCCCCGCAGGCTGGGATTTCACCGCAGTTGGTCAGGTTACCAACGGCCGTACTGCAGATGATCTGGTCGAACTGGCCATCGGAGCTGTACGCGCATGACCCAACTTGTCCCAGGCGCCAACGCGCCAGTCGCTGCCGGTCCGTTGACGGTCGAGGTCAGCTACTCCCCGCTGGCGGATGCGGATATCGACGTGTCTGCATTCCTGCTGACCGGCTCCGGCAAGGTGCGTGGCGATCAGGACATGTGTTTCTACGGCCAGAAAAGCGTCAACGGCGGTGCGGTCCAGCAGACGGAAGCGTCGGCCGGGCGCGCTGTGTTCAGCCTTGACCCGAGCCGCCTGGATTCGGTCATCGAGAAGGTTGCCCTGACGGCAACCATCTACGAGAACAAGGCCAGTTTTGGCAGCGTGTCACGGTTGGCGCTGAGCATCACTGGCGGTATCGAAGCCGATATCCCTACCAGCGGCATGAAAGAAACCGCATTGATTCTGGGCGAGTTCTATCTGCGTCAGGGCGCATGGAAATTCCGCTGCGTCGCCCAGGGTTTTGCCGGCGGGCTTGAACCGCTGGCAAAAAACTTTGGCGTAGAGGTCGCAGCGCCCCAGGATCAACCTGCACCTGCACCTGCACCTGCACCTGCACCTGCACCTGCACCTGCACCTGCACCTGCACCTGCACCTGCACCTGCACCTGCACCTGCACCTGCACCTGCACCTGCACCTGCACCTGCACCTGCACCTGCACCTGCACCTGCACCTGCACCTGCACCTGCACCTGCACCTGCACCTGCACCTGCACCTGCACCTGCACCTGCACCTGCACCTGCACCTGCACCTGCACCTGCACCTGCACCTGCACCTGCACCTGTTCCCGCGCCTGCGCCTGCGCCCAAGTCGACCGTCAGTCTGAGCAAGATCACGCTCGACAAGACCCGTGCTTCGATCAGCCTGGAGAAATCCAGCGCCGGTTTCGGTGAGATTCGGGTCAACCTGAACTGGAACCGTCGCAGCGACAGCAAGGGCGGCGGCTTCTTCTCGATGAAGAAGAGCAATGCCATCGACCTTGATGTAGGCTGCCTCTTCGAACTACAGGATGGCCTGAAAGGCGCGGTCCAGGCGCTGGGCAATTCGTTCGGTTCGCTCAATACCGAGCCTTTCATCAAGTTGATGGGCGATGACCGTACCGGCTCGGTAAGCGATGGTGAGTGGCTGCATATCAATGGCGCGCACTGGAGCAAGATCCGTCGCATTCTGGTTTATGCGTTCATCTATGAAGGCGCGCCGAACTGGAAAGAAACCGACGGGGTTGTCACCATTCATGCGCCGGGCCAGCCACCCATCGAGGTTCGCCTCAACGAAGAGGGTGGTCGTCAGGGCATGTGTGCAATTGCCTTGCTGGAAAATGACAACGGCGCAGTCAAGGTGACCCGCCGGGTGGATTTCCATAATGGCCACAGCAACATGGACAAGGCCTATGGCTGGGGCATGCGCTGGGCTGCCGGTTCCAAGTAAACAATACCGTGGTATTTCTGGGCTGGCTGTGCCGCCTCATGGGAGATAGACATGCTGGACTGGTTGAAAACAAACGCAACGGCTGCTCGCGACAAGCTGGCTTCGGAAGTTTCGAAGTTCAAGAACCGCGAATTCATGGAAGCTGTGGTTTCCGGCTGTGCGCTGGTATCGGCGGCTGACGGCGATATCAGCTCCAGTGAAAAGCAGAAAATGGCTGGCTTCATCCAGAACTCTCAGGAACTGAAAGTTTTTGACATGAAGGAAGTCATCCAGGGTTTTCAGGAAGCGTGCTCAAAGTTCGAGTTCGATTTTGAAATTGGCCGTGCCGAAGCGTTGAAAACCATCGGCAAGATCAAAAAGAAAGAAGATGCCGCCCGTTTGCTGGTGCGCGTCTGCTGTGCTATCGGTGGCGCTGATGGCAGCTTCGACGAGAAAGAGCGGGAAGTCTGCCGCACGATCTGCCGAGAGCTTGGCCTGAACCCGTCCGATTTCGACCTGTAATTTTTTACCCTAAGGAACGCAGTTAAATGGAAAGCACCTCTCTAGGCTTCCCTCCACTCACGATGGCGGTTTTCGTCGGCCTGGCCATTACGGCCATGGCTATCGACATGTTCTCCCACCGGGGAAACAAGCCGATCACCCTCGCGCAAGCCTCGGCGTGGTCGATTTTCTGGGTCGCCATTTCGCTGGCTTTTGCCGGTTTCCTGTATGTGCAGCACGGCTCCGAAGTTGCCACACTGTTCGTTACCGGTTACGCGCTGGAAAAAGTGCTGAGCGTCGACAACCTGTTCGTGTTCATGGCGTTGTTCTCTTGGTTCAAGATCCCGGATGGCCTGCGCCACCGCGTTCTGTACTGGGGCATCATCGGCGCCATCGTTTTCCGCGGCATCTTCGTCGCCATTGGTACAGGCCTGCTGGCTTTGGGGCCGTGGGTCGAAGTGGTGTTTGCGGTCATCGTTGCCTGGACCGCCATCATGATGCTCAGAGCGGGTGATGACGACGACGAAGAAGTCGACTACTCGCAGCACATGGCGTATCGCTTCGCCAAGAAGCTGTTCCCGGTATGGCCGAAGCTGCACGGCAGCAACTTCTTCGTCCGTCGCTCGGTTCTGGAAGAAGAAGTCAAAAAACCGGAAAACGCCGGTATCACCCTGGCCGCCAAGGGCGCTCTGTTCGCGACCCCGTTGTTCCTGTGTCTGGTTGTGGCTGAAATCTCCGACGTGCTGTTCGCGTTCGACTCCGTGCCGGCAATCATCGCAGTGAGCCGCGAGCCGCTGATCGTGTTCTCGGCCATGCTGTTCGCGATTCTTGGTCTGCGTACCCTGTACTTCGTTCTTGAAGCCCTCAAGCGCTATCTGGTGCATCTGGAGAAAGCGGTTATCGCCTTGCTGTTCTTCATCGCCATCAAACTGGGCCTGAACGCAACCAACCACCTGTTCCACCACGGTTACGAGATCAGCGCCAATACCAGCCTGCTGGTTGTGGTCGTCGTGTTGATCATCGGTATCGTTGCAAGCCTGCTCTTCCCGGGTAAAGAAGAACCCGCCGAAGAAAAAGCGTAAACACTGGATAAAGGAGATAACCGAATCATGGCTTTGACTCTGCAAAAAGGTGGCAACCTTTCGCTGTCGAAAACCGACCCTACCCTGACCAATGTACTGATTGGTCTGGGCTGGGATCCGCGTGCCACTGACGGCCAGGAATTTGACCTGGACGCCAGCGCATTTCTGCTGGGTGCCAATGGCAAGGTCCGCAGTGAAGCTGACTTCATTTTCTACAACCAGCTCAAGAGCGCCGATGGTTCCGTCGAACACACCGGTGACAACCGTACCGGTGCTGGTGATGGCGATGACGAAGTGCTCAAGGTCGATCTGGCCCGTGTCCCTGCCGACGTGGAGAAAGTTGTTTTCGTTGTGACCATTCACGACGCTGACAGCCGCAAGCAGAACTTCGGTCAGGTGGGCGGCTCGTTCATCCGTGTGCTGAATGAAAAATCCAGCTCGGAAATCGTTCGCTACGACCTGGCGGAAGACGCTTCGACTGAAACCGCGATGATCTTCGCCGAGCTGTACCGCAACAATGGCGAGTGGAAGTTTCGCGCAGTGGGTAGCGGCTTCGCCGGTGGCCTGAAAGCTGTGGCCAACTCTTTCGGCATGAATTTCTGATTCGCGCCTAACCATTTTTCCAGAAAGGATTACGAACATGGCAGTAAGTCTGAGTAAAGGCGGCAACGTTTCTCTGTCGAAAGAGGCTCCGGGCCTGACAGAAATCACCGTGGGCCTGGGCTGGGATCCACGCGTTACCGATGGCACCGAGTTCGATCTGGACGCGTCGGTCTTCATCGTTGGTGAAAGTGGCAAGGTGTTGGATGACAACAGCTTCATTTTCTACAACAACAAGAAATCGGCTGATGGCTCGGTCGAGCACTTGGGCGATAATCGTTCCGGCGCTGGCGATGGTGATGACGAGTCGGTAAACGTCAAGCTCGCCGGTCTGGCCGCTGCGGTCAAGAAGCTGGTTTTTGCGGTCACTATCCACTCGGCTGAAGAGCGCAAGCAGAGCTTTGGTCAGGTGTCCAACGCTTACATCCGCGTTGTGAACAAGGCTGATGGCAAGGAAATCGCTCGTTACGACCTGTCGGAAGACGCGTCGACTGAAACCGCGATGATTTTCGGCGAGCTGTACCGCAATGGCGACGAGTTCAAGTTCAAGGCCATTGGCCAAGGCTTTGCAGGCGGTCTGAAGCCGTTGGCAGAAGCGCACGGCGTGGCAATCGGCTAAACCCCGAGCAGCGCACGATAAAAACCCCCGCCAGCAATGGCGGGGGGTTTTTATTGGGGCTGGTTACGAGGCTATCGTTGCGCACGCTCCAGCGTAGGACGCATCTCGCGACGCTCTGCGTCGCAAAGAGGACGCAGAGGGGCGATAGTTGATGATCGTTCCGCACGCTCCAGCGTGGGAATGCAGTTCTCGACGCTCTGCGTCGTAAAGAGGACGCAGAGCGTCCGGAACGGCATGCGACGCGGAGCGTCGCACGATAGTTGAGATAGTTGAGATAGTTGAGATAGTTGAGATAGTTGAGATAGTTGAGATAGTCGTTGCGCAGGCTCCGGCTGGGAACGCAGTGCTCGACGCTCTGCGTCGTACGATAGTTGAGAGCTCGATGCGCTACAAAATCCCTGCATCCTTTGCCGCTTTCAGCCAGTCGGGAAACTCTTCCATCAGCAGGTCATAAAGCTTTTCTTCCGGGATCTCGTCCAGTCGGTCGAGGGCGAAGAAGTTGCAGTTGTCGACAACGCGACCGCCCATGTCATCAAGTTTTTCCAGAATGCCGTAACCGCGTCCGCCAAGGCCGACGAACTGCCAGAAGATCGGCAGTTTCGCCGCTTCGGTCATCAACCTGGTAATTTCGCGGTCCTGATGCACGCCGCCGTCGCTGATGAACAGGATGTAGACCGGAGTCTTGTCACCGGACTTCTTGTAGTAGTCGATGACCATGCGCATTGCCTTGGGCTCATCGTTGATGCGTGCGCCCAGTTCCCAGTCTTTCCAGCCGCCATGGTCGGTTCTGATGAAGTTCTGGAAGTTGCTCAGCGTCACCGCATTCAACTGCTGTGGCTTCGCCCCGAAAGCCCAGCAGTCCAGTGCGCCGTCGTCGTCGAAATGCACGGCAAGCGGAATCAGGCGATCTACCACTTCCTGAACATGACCGCGGGTGTACTGCGGGTTCATCGAACCGGACGCATCCAGTACCAGACCAACCCTGGCCTTGGTATCGGTCAGTCTGGCTTTTTCCAGGCTGACCTGAGCCTTCTTGGCCAGGCTTATCAATTGCGGCGCGGCGTCAGCGATTTTCTTTTCCAGCGAAATACGCGGGGGTGCTGCTGGCGCGGGTGCTGGAGCATCAGCCACCTCGCCGCCGAAATGCACCACCAGCGCGTCCAGCCCGGCGTTATAGCCCTGCAGATTGGAGGCGATGCGCCACTCGCCGCTCTTGCGATAGATGTCGGCAACCATGATGGCTTTTTCGGCGGTGAAGGTTGCGCCGGAGAACTCGCCGCGAGCCACTTCGCGGCCCTGACTGTGGATACTGAAATGGCTCGCCTGAATCTCGCTCATGGTGCCCGCACCATCGATGGACGCAGTAAATACCAAGCGCTCTATCGAGGCAGGCAAGCCCGCGAGCGATAGCTGAAAATCTCCGCCATTGACTTGTTTGACGCTGTTACAGGGGCTGCTCGGCTGATTGAAGAAAACCATGTAGCGGTCGTCCGACAGCTTGCCGTTGGCATCGACGCCGAAGCAGACGTAATCAATGACCTGTGCGGACTTGATGGCAATCGACAGGGTGAGATCAGAGCCCTGAATCAGGCCGGACAGGGGAACGCGTTGACCTTGAGTAATCTGCATGTCTCTTCCTTGGCAGTGAGGGCGCAGCATGGCCCTCGGTCGAATGACGAAGTGCTGACGTTAACGTTCGCTTCTGCCCACTCCGGCAGGCCCTGCTGCCAGCATGCGCCCGGCCAGTCGTGAGAAGGGCAGGCTTTGCAGCCACACAGTGCCAGGCCCGGTCAGCCTGGCGAAAAACACGCCTTCGCCGCCGAACAGCATCGACTTGATGCCGCCACCAACCATGCGGATATCGTAATCGACTGTCTGCGTCATGGCCGCCAGACATCCGGTATCGACATCCAGCGATTCACCTGCCGCCAGCTCGATCTTGCGCACTGTGCCGCCCATGTGCACGAATACCCAGCCGTCGCCTTCCAGCTTTTGCAGAATGAAACCTTCGCCACCGAACAGGCCAGTGAGGATTTTTTTTTGAAACTGGATACCAATGGATACACCTTTGGCACCGGCCAGAAAGCTGTCCTTCTGGCAGATCAGTTTGCCGCCGAAATCCCGCAGGTTCAGTGGCAGGATGGTGCCGGGGTAGGGCGCTGCAAACGCCACGCGTCCTTTGCCCGAACCCTGTTGCGAAAACACCGTGGTGAACAGGCTTTCGCCGGTCAGCATGCGTTTGCCTGCACCGAACAGCGAGCCCAGCAGCCCTGAAGACTGGTTGCTGCCGTCGCCGAAGATGGTTTCCATCTGCACGTCGCAGGTCTTGTACATCATCGCCCCGGCTTCGGCGACGGCGCTTTCGCCGGGATCAAGCTCCAGCTCGACAAATTGTGTTTCCGCACCGTACAGCTTGAAGTCCACGCCATCGGTGGTCTGCGCCAGGCCATAGCCGCCCGAGGCGTTCGGGTCTGGCGTGAATGAGGGACGCTTGGCAGGAGGTGCAGGTGCCGCAGGTGTGGATGCCGCCTGTGCGGGCAGCCCGGACGGCTTCGGCTGGATCATGTCTGGCGTCGGGTCCGGGAAAGGTGTCACGCCGTCCTTCTTCATAGCGCGCACCTGCGCCACCTGATAGATCGGTTGCCAGTCCGGCATGCCCTGTTTCCAGCACCATGCGCCGGGCGACTCACGGGCAATCAGCCGTGCAGCGTCCGCATCCATCGGGCCAAGCTGTCGGCCCGCATTCATCACAAACCATTGTTCCAAAGCGTCTACTCCCGAGCGAATCGTGACAGTCGTTTGTGCGCGCGTTTTTGCGCGATATCAGAGGCTCAGGCGCATGGACAGGTCCACGGCCTTCACGTCCTTGGTCATCGCACCAATGGAAATGTAATCCACACCGGTCTCGGCAATTACCCGCAGGGTGTCGTCATTGATGCCGCCACTGGCTTCCAGACGGGCGCGGCCAGCGGTCAGCCGCACGGCTTCGCGCATGTCATCGAGGCTGAGCTCATCGAGCATGATGATATCGGCACCTGCGTCCAGCGCCTGCTTGAGTTCACTCAGGCTTTCCACCTCGACTTCCACAGGCTTGCCCGGCGCAATCCGGCGTGCAGCCTCTACCGCCTGGGCAATGCCGCCACAGGCTGCGATATGGTTTTCCTTGATCAGAAACGCGTCGTACAGACCGATGCGATGGTTATGACAGCCGCCGCAGGTGACGGCGTATTTCTGCGCCAGGCGCAGGCCCGGCAGTGTCTTGCGGGTGTCCAGCAATTTGACCTGGGTGCCCGAGACCATGTCTGCGAAGTACTGCGCACGCGTGGCCACACCCGAAAGCATCTGCAGAAAATTGAGCGCGCTGCGTTCGCCGGTTAGCAGCGAGCGAGCCGGACCTTCCAGGTGAAACAGCGCCTGATTCGGGCTGACCCGGTCGCCATCGGTCACCTGCCAGTGCACCGCCACGCGAGGGTCCAGTTGGCGGAAGACCGTATCGACCCATGCGGTGCCGGCGATCACCGCTGCATCGCGGGAAATGATGGTGGCCTTGGCCAGCCGTTCCGCCGGAATCAGTTGGGCGGTGATATCGCCGCTGCCGACATCCTCAAGCAATGCGCGGCGCACATTGGCTTCGATCTCGGCGGTCAGGTCGGCAATTCGTAAATTCGGCATAGCGGGCTCCAGTAGCAAAGTCGTCCGAGTATAAGGCACCGCACACCGCTAACCCACCTGCGGCGATGCTCAGGTGCAGCCTTGAGAACATGCAGTTGGTCGGTTTGGCAAATTCGTTTGCGATGGAAAGCGAATATCGCGGTCTATCGCAGCATATGAGTGCCTTGTCACAGTTCCAACGACAACCATAGAAGTGTCACTGGCGTTGATGACAAGTTTTGAAAGATAATCCGACTTGTAATTGACGTCATGACTTTGACGTTTTGCAAGGCCAAGCGGGTCGCTTCACAGTGCGAGGGTAGCAAGCCACGTTTGTGATGGGGTTCAGGTTGTTTCCTGTCAGGGGGTGTAATGCCGAACGACGAAAAAGTAGTGCCGTTGAGCAAACTGCTCCCCGCGCAGGGGGCCGGTACTCCTTTGGCCCGATTACCTGTTGTGTTGTTGCAGGTCCGCGACAAGGCGGCCCAGCAGCTCAAGGATGCGTTGCAGGCGCTGTTCGACAACGCCGACGATACGCTGTTCGAAATGGCTGACCGCGCCCGCAGCAATACTGATCAGAACATCTTCTTTGAAGCCATGCGCGACCTGCGCCTCAAGCGCAAAAGTATCGAGCGTGGCTTCCTCGACAAGTTTTATGAGTCTTTTCTGGCTTTGGGCCAGTACCAGATTCACGAGCCCGTGCTGCCCGCCGCCGTGTCGTTCGATAAACTGGCGCTGGTGCATAACGATGATCTCGAGAAGACTGTGGCGGTGGATGCCATGGTCAGCAAGGTCATGAGCCGTGACAGCCTCGCGCTGGGCCAGCTCACTGCACGTCTGAATGTTCTGATTCCGCAAGCTATCGCCGAGGATGCCAACCCGTTGGGTCCGGCAATGCTGTGCCGGTTTTTCCTCGATGCAGGACGTAGCCTTGGCGTCGAGATCAAGGTCAAGCTGATCATTCTCAAGCTGTTCGAGAAATACGTCCTGGCCAATACTGACCACCTTTACAGTGAAGCCAATCAACTGCTGATTGCCACGGGTGTGTTGCCGGACATGAAAGCACTGCCGGCCCGTCGATCGTCTGATCGGGCGGCCCCCAGGAATCGCGTCTCCGAGATGTCCGATCCTGCGCTGAATGAAGCCGCCGACAAGCTCGACAAGGGTGTGCAGGAGGTTTTTTCTGCACTGCAGGAGTTATTGCTGCAGGTTCGCGGCAACCTCGCTCCGCGTCATGAGCCCAATGCCGAGGTTCGGCCGATTTCCAGCCGGGACCTGCTGCGCCTGCTTTCTCACCTGCAGCAGTACGTCCCGTCTCAAGACACCGCAGACGATTTTGACCTGCGCAATCAGCTGGAACAGTTGCTGACCCGAGTCAACGTCAAAACCGGCAAATCCAGAATTGTTGGCGGCGGCGACGAGGATGTAATCAATCTGATTGCCATGCTCTTCGAGTTTATCCTTGATGATCGCAACCTGACGCCTTCATTGCGTGCGCTGATCGGGCGCTTGCAGATCCCGATGCTTAAAGTAGCTGTGCTCGATAAAAGCTTTTTCAGCCGCGGCAGCCATCCGGCCCGCCGCCTGCTCAACGAAATTGCCACTGCCGCGCTGGGTTGGGGCAGCCGTGATGACTATCAGCGCGACTCGCTTTATCAACGTGTCGAGCAGATCGTGCAGCGCCTGCTCAATGACTTTGTCGATGATCCGGCAATCTTCTCTGAATTGCTGGCGGATTTTCTGGCGTTCACCAGTGACGAGCGTCGTCGCAGCGAGCTGCTTGAACAGCGCACCCGCGATGCCGAAGAAGGGCGCGCGCGTGCCGAGCTGGCACGGCAGCAGGTACAGCATGAGTTGAACCAGCGCCTGCTGGGCCGCACATTGCCGGAGGTGGTTGTGCGTCTGCTGCAGGAGGCCTGGAGCAAGGTGCTTCTGCTAACCTGCCTCAAGCATGGCGAAGAGTCCAGCGAATGGCAGGCCGGACTGGCAACCATGGATGAGCTGATCTGGAGCGTCGAACAACATGACGACCCCCAGGCGCTGCAGCGCTTGCTTGATCTGGTGCCCGGGCTGCTCAAGTCCCTGCGCGATGGCCTGACCAGCGCTGCGTTCGACCCGTTCGCCACCAGTGAATTCTTCAGCCAGCTGGAATCTCTGCATGTTCAGGCGTTTCAGCACTTCTCGCGCTTGCAGGAAGGCGGTGATGATGCGCAAGGTGGTGATACTTCGTTGACAGGCGCACAGCTGGTTGAAAGCCCGCCGATGATGGCCGTTGTTGAAGAAATCGTTCTGGTCACCCCCGAAGAGCGGATGCTCAATGAGCCGACTGTGCAGCTGCCTGCCGACGATGCCGGTCTGCAGATGGTCGACAAATTGCGCGTCGGTTGCTGGGTCGAGATTCAGGAAGATGAAGAGCACAAGCTGCGCTGCAAACTGACCGCGATTGTCGAGCCGACCGGGCGCTATGTGTTCGTCAACCGAACCGGCATGAAGGTCCTGGAAAAGACCCGTACCGGTCTTGCCATCGAGTTTCGTCGCGGTGCCGTGCGGATTCTCGATGATGCGCTGCTGTTTGACCGGGCACTGGAATCGGTCATCAGCAACCTGCGCAAGCTCAAGGGTGCCTGATCTTATCTGATTGATTGTATTGCCGACGCTCTGCGTCGGCATGCATTTCGTGAAGCCCGCGTCACCTATCTCAGCTGTGTGGCGTGTGTTTCCTACACCGCGGGTCAACGGCTAAACCTCCACATCCATTCCTGTCGCGGGCATAATCAGCGCCACTTATCCGCCCGTTCAAGGAGCGCTCATGCAACTGGACTCCGCAAGCGGCTGGTGCGATGGCGTACAGCATTGCCCTTCACCCAACTTCAATGCGCGGCCCGAAGGCGAAATCTCGCTGCTGGTCATCCACAACATCAGTCTGCCGCCTGCGCAATTCAAGACCGGCAAGGTGCAGGCTTTCTTTCAGAACCAGCTCGACAGCACCGAGCATCCCTACTTTGTGGGGATTGCCGATCTGCGCGTTTCAGCGCATTTTCTGATTGAACGTGATGGCGAGGTCATTCAGTTCGTCTCCTGTCTTGATCGCGCGTGGCACGCAGGGGTTTCCAGTTTTCAAGGGCGTGAGGGCTGTAATGACTTCTCTGTCGGCATTGAGCTGGAAGGAACTGACGAGCAGCCGTTCACCGAGGCGCAGTACGACGCTCTGATCGAGCTGACGCGTCAATTGCGTCGGGCTTTCGTGGCAATCACCCCCGAGCGCATCTGCGGTCACAGTGACATAGCGCCGGGACGCAAGACTGACCCTGGCCCATTTTTTGACTGGGCCAGGTTTCAAGCGGCTTTGCTGGATTGATGTGAGGGACGAACAATGAGTTTTCTGGTGCTACTGCTGGCCGTTCTTGTCGAGAAGTTTTCGGCGCTGCGTCAGCGCGTTCAGCGTGACGGGCCCTGGCTGAAGGAACTGGCCAGGCTCGAAGCCAGCCCGCGGACGGCGACACGTCCCTGGGTCATGCTGGTGCTGCTGGTTCTAGTGCCTGTCCTGCTGCTGCAACTGGCGCTGACCATCATTGGCTCGGTGGCTTATGGCTGGCTGGTCCTGCCTATCCACTTGCTGGTGCTGATCTACAGCCTGGGCCGGGTTGATCTGATCGCGGTACTCGGGCCGTTTCGTGATGCCTGCAGACGTGGGGATACGCAGGCTGCGGTGCACGTGGCCGGGCGCGACATGGGTGTGCAGGCAGACAACGGCGAGCAATTGCTGCACGGCGTGCAGGGCTACATGCTCTGGCAGGCGTTTCAGAGTTTCTTCGCCGTTATTTTCTGGTATTTCGTGCTCGGCCCGGTAGCGGCATTGGCCTACAGGCTGTTGGCGCTTGCCGCTGAACAGGGTACGACACCTGCACTGGTAGAGCGGGCAGGGCAACTGCGCCACGCCTTTGAGTGGGTGCCGGTCAGGCTGCTCGCCGCAAGCTTTGCGCTGGTCGGCAACTTTGTAGCCGTGAGTCGCGTGATGTTGCACGAACTGCTCAACTGGAACATCAGCGCCGCACAGCTGATTACGCGCGTGGGTTGCGCCGCCAGCGAGGTGCCGCCGCCGGTGATCGGTCCGCAAGGCGTTACCGGTCTCGACATGCTCTGGGAGTTGCTGGTTCGTGCCGCGATTGTCTGGTACGCAGGATTTGCGTTGTGGACCCTGTTGCGCTGATTCGGCTCAGCAGTGTTGACCCAACGATTTTGACTTAGGCGCTGGCTGTACGAGGCCAGCCGAACAGCTCGCAGGCATTCTCGGTGCTCGCCTGGGCCAGGCGCTCCGAGGGGATCTTCATCAGGTCGGCGAGCGCTTGGCAAATCTCAGGCAAGTGCTGCGGGCTGTTGCGTATGTAGGGGTGCATGGCAGGTGCCATGTCCGGTGAGTCGGTTTCCAGCACGACGCTGTCCAGCGGCAGCTCGGCGATGACACGATGCATGCGCAGCGCCTGCGGCCATGTCGCTGCGCCGCCAAGGCCCAGTTTGAAGCCCAGCTTTATGTATTCACGCGCCTCTTCACGACTGCCTGCAAAGGCGTGAACGATGCCGCTGCGTTTGAGTTTGTGGCGTTTGAGGGCGGCAATTACGTCAGCGTGACTGCGGCGCACATGCAGCAGGGCGGGCAGGTTGAAGTCTGATGCCAATTGCAGTTGTGCTTCAAAGAGCTCCTGCTGACGTGGCTTGTCCGGATGCTCGACGTAATAATCCAGACCGATCTCGCCCACTGCACACAACTGCGGATGGCCTTGCAGACGCGTCAGCCAGCCCGCCAGCTCGTTCAGGTGTTCGGCCCGGTGCTCATCGATGTACACCGGATGCAGCCCGAAAGCTGCATGCAGGGCAGGGTTGGCTTCGGTCAGCGCCCACAGCCGCTGCCAGTTGCGCTGATACACGCCGAGCACCACGATGCGCTGCACGCCGAGTGACAGGCAGCTATCCAGGACCTGAGTGCGGTCGGCATCGAAGTCCGCAAAGTCCAGGTGGGTGTGGGTATCGATCAGCGTCACATTCACACCTCGTGAATACGTTGCTTGAAGGCGCGTGCAATGGCATGCACGCCAGGCTGATAAGTATCCTTCTCGATAGCGGCCAGGGCTAGTTGCAGCGCCGTGTCGGCGATCAACTGGTGCTGCTGGGCCATGGCATTGACGGGCAACGGCAGGAAGTCCAGCAGTTGTGTATCGCCGAAGGTGCCCAGGTGCAGTTGAGTCGATTGCAGTGCCTGACTTTGCAGCACATCGAACACGCCTTGCAGCAGCACATAGGACGTGGTGATCAGCGCATCGGGAAAATGCCCCTCACGCTGTAGCATCTCGGTCATCAAACGCTGGCCACACTGACGGCTGAACGCTTCGCCGTGCTCGATGATGGTGGCTCCGGTAAAACCGTCGAGTGCGTGTTCGAAGCCTGCGGCACGCGCGCGACTGATGCTCAGCTCTGGACGTGCTCCGATCAGGGCGATGTGTCGCGGTCGGGTTTGCAGCAGGCTGCGGGTCAGTTGCAGGCTCGCGTCATGGTCGTCGCTGACCACCGAGCAGAAAAATTCGGGATTCATTTCCCGGTCGATGGCGATGATCGGCATGCCTTTGAGCTGCAAGTCGCGGTAGCTGTCGTCATCAGGTGGCAAGCAACTGGCGACCAGTAGCGCATCGCAACGGCGTGCACGGAAAAGCTGTAAGAGCTGCAGTTCGCTGACAGGGTCGTCATCGGAGCTGGCAATCAGCAGTTGATAGCCGAGACTGCGTGCGCCCTGTTCAAGCAATTTGGCGATGCGCGCATAACTGGGGTTTTCCAGGTCCGGCAGGATGAAGCCCAGCGTTTTGCTATGACGGCTGCGCAGGCCCGCCGCTTGCGGGTTGGGTCGGAAGTCATGTTGCTCGACCACTGCCTTGACGCGCTCGACCGTTGCCGGGCTGATGCGTTGTTGTTCGGCCTTGCCATTGATCACGTAACTGGCCGTAGTGACAGAAACACCTGCCAGACGTGCAATATCGCTCAGTTTCACCCCGAAATTTCCTTTAGTCAGGTAAGTGGCTCTGGACAGTCGAATTATTTTTGCTATGACGATGATCTTTACACCAGACCGTAGGAAATTCCCATGTGCTTCAAGTATTTTGGGAAGTGTCCCACAGTGATCAGACCGACTGGGCTTCAATGAATCCTCAGAATCGAGTAACGTGCCGGGCAATTGTAGATTAAACGATTCAGCACGCCTGTTGTCTGCTGCAATCTAGATGAAAGTGATGTCCGATACGATGTCCGGACAAGCATCACTTGCATCCCCCCAAGCTGTCGATCACGTGATCGTCATTAAAACAAGAATCAGGTGGCGCCTTGGCGCTGCACAGGAGTCAAGGCAATGCTCGAACTCACTCTGGAGCAAATATCCATGGCCCGGTCGGCTGTGGATAAAACTGCCGCACTTAAGCTGATTGCCGACCACCTGGTCGCTGATGGCCTGGTTGCCGAGGGCTACCTCACCGGGCTGATGAGCCGTGAGCAGCAGGGCTCGACCTTTCTCGGTCAGGGCATCGCCATCCCGCACGGTACCCCCGAAACCCGCGATCTGGTGGTCACCACCGGTGTGCGTCTGATGCAGTTCCCCGAAGGGGTGGACTGGGGCGACGGGCAAATGGTCTATCTGGCGATTGGTATTGCGGCCAAGTCCGATGAGCACTTGCGTCTGCTGCAACTGCTGACCCGCGCATTGGGTGAAGAGGATCTGGGCCAGGCGCTGCGTGAAGCCAAGACGCCGGAAGATCTGCTCAAACTGCTGCAGGGCGCACCTCAGGAACTGGCGCTCGACGCACAGATGATCAGCCTCGGCGTATCGGCCGACGATTTTGAAGAACTGGTCTGGCGCGGCGCACGCCTGCTGCGCAAAGCCGACTGCGTGAGCAACGGTTTCGCTGCCGTGCTGCAGCAGGTTGAAGCGTTGTCGCTGGGTGATGGCCTGTGGTGGCTGCACAGCGAGCAAACGGTCAAACGTCCTGGTCTGGCGTTCGTCACGCCGGACAAACCTATCCGTTATCTGGGCCAGCCGCTGACCGGTTTGTTCTGTCTCGCCAGTCTGGGTGAGGCGCATCAGGCGCTGCTGGAGCGCCTGTGCCTGTTGCTGATCGAAGGCCGTGGCCATGAGTTGGGCCACGCCACCAACAGTCGCGTTGTGCTGGAAGCTCTGGGCGGCGAAGTGCCTGCCGAATGGCCGACCCAGCGTGTCCAGCTGGCCAACGCCCACGGCTTGCACGCCCGTCCGGCGAAGATACTGGCGCAACTGGCCAAGGAGTTTGACGGCGAGATCCGCATGCGCGTGCTGGAAAGCGGCGAATCTGCGGTGTCGGCCAAGAGCCTGAGCAAGCTGCTCAGCCTCGGCGCCCGCCGTGGTCAGACGCTGGAGTTCATTGCCGAACCGACGATTGCCAATGACGCGTTGCCTGCCCTGATCGCCGCAGTGGAGCAGGGCCTGGGTGAAGAAGTCGAACCGTTGCCCGTTGCTTCAGAGGCTCAGGCTGCGCCAGCGCCTGCTGCTGTAGCCAAGCCGCTCAACGCCCCGGCTGCCGGTAGCGTGTTGCAGGCCGTGCCTGCTTCGCCGGGCATTGCTATCGGCCCGGCCCACGTTCAGGTGCTGCAAAGCTTTGATTATCCGCAGCAGGGTGAGTCTGTGGCTGCCGAACGCGAGCGTCTGCACAAGGCGATCGGTGAAGTCCGCAGCGACATCGAGAACCTCATTCAGCGCAGCAAGTCCAAGGCCATCCGGGAAATCTTCATCACCCACCAGGAAATGCTCGAAGACCCGGAACTGACCAACGAAGTCGAGGCGCGCCTCAACAACGACGAAAGCGCGGCTGCGGCCTGGGCCACGGTCATCGAGACCGCTGCCGTTCAGCAGGAACAACTGCAGGACGCGCTGCTGGCCGAGCGTGCCGCCGACCTGCGTGATGTGGGGCGGCGCGTGCTGGCGCAGATCTGCGGCGTCGAAACCGTCGCAGCCCCGGACGAACCTTACATTCTGGTGATGGACGAAGTCGGCCCATCCGACGTAGCCCGTCTGGACCCGGCGCAGGTCGCTGGCATCCTCACCGCCCGTGGCGGCGCGACCGCGCACAGTGCCATCGTGGCGCGTGCGCTGGGCATTCCCGCACTGGTCGGTGCCGGTGACGAAGTGCTGCTGCTCAAGCCCGGCACCGTGCTGCTGCTCGACAGCCAGCGCGGGCGGCTGACCGTCGCACCTGATGAAGCAACCCTGCAGCGCGCCGCTGAGGACCGCGATGCCCGCGAAGAGCGTCTCAAGGCCGCAGCGGCAGCGCGTATGGAGCCTGCTGTGACGCGTGATGGGCATGCCGTCGAAGTGTTCGCCAATATCGGTGACAGCACCGGGACGCCAGCGGCTGTGGAGCAGGGCGCGGAAGGCGTTGGCCTGTTGCGCACCGAGCTGCTGTTCATGGCGCACTCCCAGGCCCCCGATGAAGCGACACAGGAAGCTGAATACCGTCGCGTGCTGACTGATCTGGGCGGCCGTCCGCTGGTGGTGCGTACGCTGGACGTGGGTGGCGACAAACCTTTGCCTTACTGGCCGATCGCCAAAGAGGAAAACCCGTTCCTTGGCGTACGCGGTATCCGTCTGACCCTGCAACGCCCGGATGTGATGGAAAGCCAGCTGCGCGCCCTGTTACGCGCGGCAGACAGCGGCCCGTTGCGCATCATGTTCCCGATGATCGGCACGCTTGAAGAGTGGCGTCAGGCGCGGGAAATGACCGAGCGGTTGCGCGAGGAAATTCCGGTCAGCGACCTGCAACTGGGGATCATGATCGAAGTACCATCGGCGGCGCTGATCGCCCCGGTGCTGGCCAAGGAAGTGGACTTCTTCAGCATCGGCACCAATGACCTGACGCAATACACCATGGCCATCGACCGTGGTCACCCGACGCTGTCGGCCCAGGCTGACGGCCTGCACCCGTCGGTGCTGCAACTGATCGACATGACCGTGCGTGCTGCGCATGCCAACGGCAAATGGGTGGGCGTGTGCGGCGAACTGGCCGCCGACCCGCTGGCGGTGCCGATTCTGGTCGGGCTGGGCGTGGATGAATTGAGTGTATCGGCGCGCAGCATTGGCGAGGTCAAGGCGTGCGTGCGTGAGCTGACCCTGAGCAGCGCGCAACAACTGGCGCAAAATGCGCTGACGGCGGGCAGCGCTGCTGAAGTCCGCGCGCTTGTGGAGGCTGTGTAATGGCTAAGATTCTTACCCTGACCATGAACCCGGCGCTGGACCTGACTGTGCAGTTGGGCCAGTTGGAGCTGGGTCAGGTCAACCGCAGCAATGCAATGCTCACTCACGCAGCGGGCAAAGGCCTGAATGTGGCGCAGGTGCTGGCTGACCTGGGTCATGACCTGACTGTTGCCGGTTTTCTCGGTGTCGACAACCAGCAAGCGTTCGAGGCGTTGTTCGAACGTCGCAACTTTGTTGACGAGTTCGTCCGCGTGCCGGGAGAAACCCGCAGCAATATCAAGCTGGCCGAAGGCAGTGGCCGCATCACCGACCTGAACGGCCCTGGCCCGCAGGTCAGTGAAGAGGCACAGCAAGCGCTGTTCGCCCGTGTGCAACAGATTGCATCAGGTTTCGACGTTGTGGTCGTTGCTGGCAGCCTGCCGCGTGGTGTCACGCCGGAGTGGCTGCACAAACTATTGGTGATGCTCAAGGACCTTGGTCTGAAAGTAGCACTGGACAGCAGCGGCCTGGCCCTGCGCGCCGGTCTTACCGCCGGGCCGTGGCTGATCAAGCCCAACACCGAAGAACTGGCCGATGCGCTCGACGCACCGATCATTTCCATCGCCGCGCAAGCCGAAGTGGCTGCTCGCCTGCACACGCAGGGCATCGAGCATGTGGTGATCTCTCAAGGCTCTGAAGGCGTGCACTGGTTCAGTCCGAGTGTGGCGCTGCACTCGCTGCCGCCCAAGGTCACGGTGGCCAGCACGGTAGGTGCTGGTGATTCGCTTCTGGCCGGCATGGTGCACGGGCTGATCAGCGCTCACGAGCCACAGAAGACCTTGCGCACCGCTACGGCGATTGCCGCCATGGCAGTGACCCAGATCGGTTTCGGTATCACCGATGCCGCGCAACTCAAACGGCTTGAAGGCGGCGTCACTGTACGCAGCCTTTCAGAACAATAAGAGAGGATCGTCATGAAGTTAGCCATAGTTACGGCCTGCCCGAACGGCAAGGTCAGCAGCGTACTCAGCGCACGATTGCTCGAAGCGGCGGCATTGCGCCAGGGCTGGGAAACCAGCGTCGAAATCATCGATCCCAACAAGTCGGACCAGCAGTTGTCCGCCCAGGACATCGAAGCCGCCGACCTTGTTCTGGTGGTCAATACCGGTCCGGTGGATTTGAGCCGCTTTGTCGGCAAACGTCTGTTTCAGGATTCGCCTGCCCATGCGTTGCAGGACGTCGACGGTTTTCTGCAACGCGCCGAGCGAGAAGCGCAGGTGCATGCGGCGTCTGAGGCGGTCACGCCTCAAGCAACCGAGGGTGCCGGTGCGCAGCCGCGCATTGTTGCGATCACAGCCTGCCCGACCGGGGTTGCGCACACGTTCATGGCTGCCGAAGCGATCCAGCAAGCGGCCAAGCGTCTGAATTACGACCTGCAAGTCGAAACCCAGGGCTCGGTCGGCGCGCGCAATCCGCTCAGCGCCAAGGCTATTGCCGAGGCCGACGTGGTGTTGCTGGCCGCGGATATCGAGGTCAATACTGATCGTTTTGCCGGCAAGAAAATCTACCGTTGTGGCACCGGGATCGCGCTCAAGCAGTCCGAAGCAACGTTGAAAAAAGCCTTGGCAGAAGGCCAGGTCGAGTCCGACGAGGCTGCTGCCAAATCACCTGCCAGGCAAGAAAAGGCAGGTGTGTACAAGCACCTGCTGACCGGTGTTTCGTTCATGCTGCCGATGGTGGTGGCAGGTGGTCTGTTGATCGCCCTGTCGTTTGTGTTCGGCATTACCGCGTTCAAAGAGCAAGGCACGCTGGCGGCGGCCTTGATGCAGATCGGCGGGGAAGCTGCGTTCAAACTCATGGTTCCATTGCTGGCCGGTTACATCGCGTATTCGATTGCTGATCGCCCGGGCCTTGCGCCTGGCATGATCGGCGGCCTGCTGGCGAGTACGCTGGGTGCCGGCTTCATTGGCGGTATCATTGCCGGTTTTCTGGCCGGTTACAGTGCTGCGGCGATCAACCGCTATGCACGCCTGCCAGCCAGCGTCGAAGCGCTCAAGCCGATTCTGATCATCCCGTTGCTGTCGAGCCTGTTCACCGGTCTGGTGATGATCTACGTGGTCGGCAAGCCGGTTGCGGGCATGCTGGAAGCCTTGACTCACTTCCTCGACAGCATGGGCACCACCAACGCCATCCTGCTGGGCGTGGTGCTCGGTGCAATGATGTGCGTCGACCTTGGTGGGCCGATCAACAAGGCGTCCTATGCGTTCTCCGTCGGTCTGCTGGCGTCCCAGAGCTACGCGCCGATGGCCACTGCCATGGCAGCCGGTATGGTGCCGCCCATCGGTATGGGCATCGCCACGATCCTGGCCCACCGCAAGTTCGCCCAGAGCGAGCGAGAGGCAGGCAAGGCGGCGTTCGTGCTGGGGCTGTGCTTTATTTCCGAAGGTGCCATTCCGTTTGCCGCCAAGGACCCGTTGCGGGTGATTCCGGCCAGTGTCGTGGGTGGCGCGCTGACCGGTGCATTGTCGATGTACTTCGGCTGCAAACTGATGGCGCCACACGGCGGCCTGTTTGTGATGCTGATCCCCAACGCCATCAACCATGCGCTGTTGTATCTGCTGGCGATTATCGCCGGTAGCGTGCTGACCGGCGTGATCTACGCGCTGATCAAGCGTCCGGAGCCGGTGGACATGGAAGTGGCGCCCGCAGGCGCCTGATTACGATCGTAAGCGCCCTCAGCGTGCCAGCGCGAGGGCAACCCCCTGGCCGCCGCCGATGCACAGCGTGGCCAGGCCCTTCTTCGCATCGCGCCTGATCATCTCGTGCAGCAGCGTCACCAGCACGCGGCAGCCTGACGCGCCAATCGGGTGGCCAAGGGCGATTGCACCACCATTGACGTTGAGCTTTTGCGGGTCCAGCCCCAGTTCCTTGCCGACCGACAACGACTGTGCGGCAAAGGCTTCGTTGGCTTCGATCAGATCCAGTTCGTCCAGCGACCAGCCAGCCTTGTCCAGGCAGCGCCGGGTTGCACTGACCGGGCCGATGCCCATGATGGCCGGGTCGACACCTGCGTTGGCGTACGCGGCGACGCGCGCCAGCACTGGCAGGCCCAACTGCTCGGCTTTGGTCGCGCTCATCAGCATCACGGCGGCGGCACCGTCGTTGAGCGAAGACGCATTACCGGCGGTGACGGTGCCGTCCTTCTTGAACGCAGGTTTGAGTTTGCCGAGTGTTTCAGCCGTGGTGCCAGCGCGGGGCTGTTCGTCAGTGGCGAAGGACAACGGCTCGCCCTTGCGCTGAGGGATCAGGATCGGAGTGATCTCATCGACAAAGCGTCCGCCTTCAATGGCCGCAATCGCTTTTTGCTGAGACAGGGCAGCGAACTGATCCTGGGCTTCACGGCTGATGTCGTACTGCTGTGCGAGGTTCTCGGAGGTGATGCCCATGTGGTAATCATTGAATGCATCCCACAGACCATCAGTGATCATGGTGTCGACCATGCTGGTGTGGCCCATGCGCAAACCAGTGCGTGCGCCCGGCAGTACGTAGTTGGACAGGCTCATGTTTTCCTGGCCGCCAGCAATGATGATTTCGGCATCACCGCAGCGAATCGCCTGGGTCGCCAGGTGCAGTGCCTTGAGGCCCGAGCCGCAGACCTTGTTCAGGGTCATGGCCGGTACGGAGAAGGGCAGGCCCGCCTTGATGGCAGCCTGTCGCGCCGGGTTCTGGCCTGCGCCGGCGGTCAGCACCTGGCCCATGATGACTTCATCGACTTGCGCGCCGTCCACGCCGGTTTGCGCCAGCAGTTGGCGAATGACTGCAGCGCCAAGATCTACAGCAGCAACGGCAGCCAGAGAACCCTGGAAACTGCCGACGGCGGTACGGGTGGCGGCGACGATAACGACGTCCTGCATGGTGCTGATCCTCATTGTTATTGAGGGCTCATGGTGGCACAGATAGGCAGGCAGGTTCCAACCGTGAACCGCTCGGTCACGTTTTGCCGAAAACCTTTACGTAACGTCCATGCGGCGTCTGGCACGTTGCGCTGATCCGTCCTGCACGGCCCAACGCAAAATGGGCGCGGTGTTGTTGACGCCCAGGCGGATTATCCGGCGCTGCAAGGGGCCTTGGGTAATGTCGAGCATTTCGCTCGCCCAGTCCGGCAGCAAGTCGATACCGGCACGCATCATCAATACACCGAAAGGCTTGGCCAGCCAGTTGGGCGCAGGGGCATCAAGCAGCAGGCGCAGCACTTCGTGACTACGCTCGTCACAAACCAGTTGCCCGCGAATGTCTGCCAGATAATCAGCGATGGCCTGACGTGAGCGCGGAACATTACCTGCCCCGAGCCGTTCGGCAACCAGCGCTGTTTCAGCGTAGTAGGCGTCCTGATCGGCGAGCGACATATCCGGGTTGAGGTAGCGCAAGTGGGCTGCGAGAAAGCTGCTGACTTCGGCCACATGCACCCAGGTCAGCAAGTCCGGATCGCTGGCGGCATACGGCCGGCCATCGGGCGCGGTGCCGACGATATTGAGGTGAATGTTGCGCACCTTGTCGATCAGCCAGTTGGCATCTCGCGTGGAGCCGTAGGTGGTGCCGGACAGAAACTGCCCGGTACGCCGCAGGCGGCCGAGCATGTCCTGACGAAAGTTGGAGTGGTCCCAGATACCCGCCAGTGCCAGCGGGTGCAAAGCCTGCAGCATCAAGGCGCTGATGCCGCCGACCAGCATACTGGTGAAATCGCCGTGTACCTTCCAGCACACTGCCTGAGGACCAAACAGACCAGGGTCGCCCTTGGGGTTCTCCAGATCCAGCTGGCCCAGGGCCAGACCGGTAAGGCTGATGACCTGGGTTTCGATGCGGGTGCGGATGAATTCCATGTCGTGCTCGTGCATCGGGAGGGCTTGGATAAAGCTGACTGAGGCTCGTTCGAAGCGCGTAGCGCTCCATCGCCTGGCTGACTATCGTGCCGACGCTCCGCGTCGGCATGCAGTTCTGGACGCTTTGCGTCCTCTTTATGACGCAGAGCGTCACGCACGGCATTCCCACGCGCAGCGTGGGAACGATGTCATGAGCGGGACAAATCAGCCGCGGTGACGGCCGCGGAAGTAGTTGATCAGGCCTTGGGTCGATGCATCGTCAGCCGGCTCTTCGGTGCCGCCGGTCAGACGCTGGTACACGGCCTTGCCCATCTCCTTGCCCAGTTCCACGCCCCATTGGTCAAAGGCATTGGTGCCCCAGATCACGCTCTGCACGAACACCTTGTGCTCATACATCGCCACCAGTGCGCCAAGACGACGCGGGCTGATGCGTTCGACCACCAGAGTGTTGCTCGGGCGGTTACCGGGGATGACCTTGTGCGGTGCCAGTTTCTGCACCTCTTCCTCGCTCATGCCCTTCTCGCGCAGCTCGGCTTCGGCTTCGGCGCGGGTCTTGCCCATCATCAGAGCCTGGCTTTGTGACAGGCAGTTCGCGTACAGCCACTGGTGATGGTCGGCAACCGGGTTGAAGCTGACGATCGGCACAATGAAGTCGGCCGGAATCATCTGTGTGCCTTGATGCAGCAACTGGTGATAAGCATGCTGACCGTTGGCACCTACGCCGCCCCAGATGACCGGGCCGGTGTCGGTGGAGGTCGGCGTACCGTCCTGACGGACGCTTTTGCCGTTGGACTCCATGTCCAGTTGTTGCAAGTGTTTGGTGATGTTACGCAGGTAGTGGTCGTACGGCAGGATCGCGTGGCTTTGTGCGTTCCAGAAGTTGCCGTACCAGACGCCCAGCAACGCCAGTAGAACCGGCATGTTCTGTTCGAAAGGGGCGCTCTGGAAATGCTGGTCCATCGTATAGGCGCCGGACAGCAGTTCCTTGAAGTTGGACATGCCGATAGCCAGCGCGATAGGCAGGCCGATAGCCGACCACAGCGAATAGCGACCGCCAACCCAGTCCCACATCGGGAAGATGTTTTCTTCACGGATGCCGAAGGCTACGGCCGCGGCGTTGTTGCTGGAAACCGCGATGAAGTGGCGATGCAGTTCAACTTCGGAGCCGCCCTGCGCCAGATACCAGGCGCGTGCAGCCTGAGCATTTTTCAGGGTTTCCAGCGTGTTGAAGGACTTCGACGAGACGATGAACAGCGTGGTCTCGGCGCGAATTTTCATCGACAGTTCATGAAACTCGCTGCCATCAATGTTCGCCAGGTAATGGCAACGGACACCTTTGTGCGCGTAGGCCACCAGCGCTTCGGAGACCAGCTCCGGGCCGAGGAACGAGCCGCCGATGCCGATGTTCACCACGTCGGTGATCGGCTTTTCGGTGTAACCGCGCCACAGACCGTCGTGAATTCGGCCGACCAGTTCGGTCATCTGATTGAGTACGCGGTGTACGTCTGGCATCACATCGACGCCGTTGACTTTCAACTTGTCGCCGACCGGCCGGCGCAGAGCGGTGTGCAGCGCCGGGCGACCTTCGGATGAGTTGACCAGCTCGCCATCGTATTGAGCCTTGATGGCGTCCTTGAGGTTCACTTCGCCCGCCAGGCTGACCAACAGATCACGGGTTTCGGTGGTGATCAGGTTTTTGGAGTAGTCGAGAAACAGACCGGCGCTGCTGAGGGTGAATTGGCTGAAGCGCTGCGGATCAGAATTGAACGCTTCGCGCATGCTGAAATTCTGCATGGACTGGCGGTGTTTGCTCAACGCTTGCCAGGCGGGCAGAGCGGTCACATCGGAAGGATTGCGGTAGTACGCCATCGCTGCGGGTTTCCTTTAACTGGTTCTGTCTTTGGATATTCTTGGGGCGAGGTCGCAAGCTTTCTCACGGGCTATACATAGCAGACTACCCTTCGCGTACCCGTTTGTCTGCGCCTCGCCTTACATGACCCCGGTACTTTTTCGCACACAAGAAGCCGGGGCTTGCGCTCAAATGCTGTCGGTTGTGGTTCAGGCAACCTGTACCGGTATGGCATTGCCGGTGTGGCTTAGTTCATTGCCCCGGCGCATCCCGTCAGCTTCTGGTCAGGTGCAGATTGTCGATCAGGCGGGTTTTACCCAGGAATGCGGCGGCGAGGATGACCACGTCGCGATTTTCGGCAGTGGTCGGACGCAGGCTGGTGGCGTCACGTATTTCCAGATAATCGATACGAAAACCGGCTGCCTCCAGTTGCTGCTTCTTGCTCGTCAGCAGCGCGTCGAAATCCTGCTCGCCTGCGCTGATCGCGTCGGCGGTCTGGCGGATGGCCTGATACAGCGCGGGCGCCGCAGCGCGCTGAGCGTCATTCAGATAACCGTTACGCGAGGACAGCGCCAGACCGTCGTCGGCACGCACGGTAGGTTCGCCGATGATCTGGATCGGCATGTTCAGGTCACGGACCATGGCGCGAATCACCGCCAGTTGCTGGAAGTCTTTTTCGCCGAAAATCGCCAGGTCTGGCTGCACCATGTTGAAAAGCTTGCTGACGACCGTAGCAACGCCCTCGAAATGGCCGGGACGGCTCGCACCGCACAGGCCTTGCGACAGGTGTGGCACGCTGACCAGTGTCTGGTCGGCCATGCCGTGCGGGTATATTTCCTCGACGCTTGGGGTGAACAGCAGGTTGCACCCGGCCTGCAGAAGTTTTTCCTGATCGGCCGCCAGGGTGCGAGGGTAAGTGGCCAAGTCTTCGTTGGGGCCGAACTGCAGCGGATTGACGAAAATGCTGGCGACCACGAAGTCGGCACGTTGGGCCGCCTTGGCGACCAGTGCGGCGTGGCCGCTGTGCAGGTTGCCCATGGTCGGGGTCAACGCGATCCGTTTGCCTTCGCTGCGTGCCCGCGCAACGGCGGCACGCAGTTCCTGTACGGTCTTTACTGTGTTCATGCCGAGAATCCGTGTTCAGTTGCCGGAAAGCTGACGTCTTTGACCGCGGCCACGTAGGCCCGGATAGCCGACTGGATATCGGGCTGACCGGTCATGAAGTTTTTCACGAATTTGGGTACGCGCCCGCTGATGGACAGGCCCAGCATGTCGTGCAGCACCAGTACCTGGCCGTCGGTAGCGCTGCCTGCGCCAATACCGATGACCGGAATTTTCACCGCCTGGGTGATTTCTTCGGCGAGTTCGCTCGGCACACACTCCAGCAGGATCATCGCTGCGCCCGCCTGTTCCAGCGCGATCGCGTCGGCACGCATCTGCCGTGCCTGTGCTTCCAGTCGACCCTGAACCTTGTAGCCGCCCAGTACGTTGACTGCCTGCGGCGTCAGGCCCATGTGCGCGCACACCGGGATCCCGCGTTCTGCCAGCAGACGGATCGACTCGGCCAGCCATGCTGCGCCTTCGACCTTGATCATGTGCGCACCTGCCTGCATCAGCGTCGCGCTGTTGATGAGGGTCTGCTCCAGCGTGGCGTTGGCCATGAACGGTAGGTCGGCGAGAATCATCGCGCCCTGATTACCGCGTTTCACACACGCAACGTGGTACGCGGTTTCGGCGGTCGTGACGGGCAGGGTGCTGTCGTGGCCTTGCAGGACCATGCCCAGCGAGTCGCCTATCAGCAGCACTTCGACACCGGCCCGGGAGGCCGTGTGGGCGAAAGTTGCGTCGTAGCAGGTCAGCATGGTGATTTTCTCACCTTTCTGCTTCATGGCCAGCAGCGACGTAACGGTTATGTTCGGCATGTAAGTCCTCCATCAGGCGCTGTGAAGACGGGTGTTCAGCGCGTGAGAGTCATCCTGGAAAAGCAGGCACACCGTCGTGTCGCGGTGTTTTGCAAAGGCCTGTTTCGCGCCCGTTCGCCTGTGGTGCGGCGGCGGGAGGCCTATCTTCGTGAGGAGGGGGCGTGAAGTCAATTGAAGGTGTTACCTGTGCGTCGGACCGGTTACACATGTGCGGTGACAGACAGGCTTTATGCCTCGGCGGGCAGGCGCTCAAGGCCTGTAAACGGGCAGTCGTCGAGTAGACGGTCGAGTTCGCGTCCGTCGGCCAGCGTCAGGCCTGGGGCCAGCTCTGCCAGCGGGTACAGCACGAATGCCCGCGCCTGCATGTGGTAATGCGGCACCTTGAGGCGCGGTTCATCGATCAGGCGATTGCCGAACAGCAGAATGTCGAGGTCCAGCGTGCGAGGCCCCCAGCGTTCGTGGCGTTCGCGGCCCTGATCCAGCTCGATGGCCTGTAGCGCGTCAAGCAGGGTCAGTGGCGTCAAGGTGGTGTCGAGTGCTGCGACGGCGTTGGTAAAGCGCGGCTGGCCGGGCAGCAGCGAGTCGCTGACATAGAACGATGACACGCTGGTCAGTTCACAACCGGGTAGTTGCGCCATTGCCTTGAGGGCACTGCGCAGTTGCTCGGCCGGGTCAGCGAGATTGCTGCCCAGGCCGATGTAAACGCGTTCAGTGGTCAACAGCGGTTCATTCACCGCTTTGCGCCTCGCCGGTGGTGCGCTTGCGTTTGGCACCGCTGTTACGACGACGCTTGCGTGGCGCTGCGCCCGCAGCTTCGGGCTTGTTACTCAGGTCACGAATCATGTCGCGGCGTTCGCTGTCGTTGCAGTCCTGATAATCGGTCCACCACTGGCCCAGACCATCGGTCTGCTCGCCCGCTGTTTCACGCAGCAGCAGGAAGTCGTAACCCGCGCGGAACCTTGAGTTGTCCAGCAACAGGTCTGCACGTTTGCCCGAACGGCGCGGCAGGCGCTCCTGCATGTCCCAGATCTCGCGGATCGGCAGGGTGAAGCGCTTGGGAATCGCGATGCGCTGGCATTGCTCGATAATCAGTTCGTGAGCGGCTTCCTGCATCGCTGCAATCGGCGGCATGCCACGTTCCTGAGCGCGCAGCACCTTGGCCGGCAAGGCAGGCCAGAGCAGCGCGGCAAACAGGAACGCCGGTGTGACCGGTTTGTTCTGCTTGATGCGCAAATCGGTGTTGATCAGGGCATTGCTGATCAGTGTATGGGTGTAGGTCGGGTTGTATTCCAGCGCCTTGGAACTGGCCGGGAACAGCGGTTCGAACAGCTCCAGGTCCACCAGCATTTCAAAGGTGGGAGCGGCATGCCCGGAAAGGAACAGTTTGAGCACTTCTTCGAACAGGCGTGCCGACGGAATATCGCGCAGCATCGGTGCCAGCGAGCGAATCGGTTGCGCGCTGTGCTTTTCGATGCCGAAGTCCAGCTTGGCAGCGAAGCGCACCGCACGCAGCATGCGCACCGGGTCTTCTTTATAACGCTGTTCCGGATCGCCGATCAGGCGGATCAGACGGTTGCGAATGTCGTGTACGCCATTGGCGTAATCTAGAACACGCTCGCTGACCGGATCGTAATACAGCGCGTTGATCGTGAAGTCGCGACGCTGGGCGTCCTCTTCAAGCGTGCCGTACACATTGTCACGCAGAATGCGCCCGCTTTCGTTGCGCGAGGACTGGTTGCTGTCCTCTTCTTCGTCATCCTGTGGATGATTGGCGCGGAAGGTCGCCACTTCGATGATTTCACGACCGAAATGGATATGCACCAGCTTGAACCGGCGGCCAATGATCCGCGCATTGCGGAATTCGGCACGCACTTGTTCCGGCGTGGCGCTGGTGGCGACGTCGAAATCCTTGGGCGTGATGTTGAGCATCATGTCGCGTACACAGCCACCGACCAGATAGGCCTGGTAGCCAGCGTTCTGCAGGCGCTCGACGATATTGACGGCATAACGGCTGAACTGGCTGCGTTGCAGCGAATGCTGGCTGCTATTGAGCACTTCAGGCGTGGTACGCGTATGTTGCTGCGGTTTGCGCAGTGGGGAACGAAATGACTGGAACAACTTCTTCAGCATGGGATGCACTGTTTGAAGGAATATTCGGCCAAAAACGTGGAATGACCGCATGATGGGCGGGGATTCTAGCATTTAGTCGAGGGATGGTGTAGGAAGCTGTCGCGGAAGGACAAACGATGGCGTGTATTAACGCTGGGGAAGCTACTGGGGGAGCCGAAGCTCCCCCAAAGTGTGTGCTCTTTGTTATTGTTTTCTGTATGGGCTTCTTGTTTTTGTTGAGTGCCCATTCACGAGACCTTCGTCTGTGAAACCTCCCAATCGGGAGTCAAGAGCAAACGGATTGCTTTGGTCGCTGCGTTGCAATGATCATTCGATCCAACCAGTTCAGGCTCTACCTAAGGGTAGTTTTTGTTGTTCTCGGCCTGGTTGCGGGGCAAGCCCCAAATACAACTCCTCTCCAAAAGAATCAGTTAGCTGCGCCTCCGCCGTGTTGTTCTTGTTATGCGTGAGTCGATTCGTGTTGTTTTTATTATGGGTGTCGTACTGCTTGTTGTTTTTCTTGTACTAAGCATATAGCAGAAGCTGTGCCAACTTTTGCGAAGCCCCGTAAACCGGGCGTTCGCGGGCGAAAGGCGGTTGTTGCAGGCATAAAAAAGCCGGGTCTGCGTTACCGTAAGACCCGGCTTTTGTTACGTGAAGTGTTTGCGGTAACAGTTTCTGCCCGCTCTGCGCACCGCGTGCCAGAGCCTTTACCGCTTTTTACGTCTCGTTGGCGACTCCCTTGCGACGCGGAATGCCCAGACGCTGACGACGTTCCCACAGACACTTGCGACTGACGCCCAGTTTGCGCGCCAGCTCGGTTTCAGTCATGTGGTCCTGATGCTCCAGAACGAAGTGCTGGAAATAGTCCTCAAGCGACAGGTCTTCGGCCGGCTCATTGCCCGTCGAGCCGGAAGACCCTGGCAGCGGTGCCATGCCCATGTACTCGTCGTCATCCAGACCGTCGAGCTCGATATCGATGCCCAGCAGATCTGCGGTGATTTCCGGGTTTTCGCACAGGATCACCGAGCGTTCCACCGCATTTTCCAGTTCGCGTACGTTGCCTGGCCAGCTGTAATGACGAATGGCTTGTTCGGCGTCGGGGGCAAACTTCAGGTCGTCGCGACCGACCTTGGCGCTCTGGCGTACCAGAAACGCACGGGCGATTTCCAGAATGTCGCTGCCACGCTCGCGCAGCGCGGGGAGTTTCAGGGCGATGACGTGCAGGCGATAGAACAGGTCTTCACGAAACTCGCCATTTTTGGCCAGCGTCTTGAGGTCACGGTGGGTTGCGGCAATCAGGCGTACGTCGACCTTTTGCGATTGCACCGAGCCGACACGCCGAATCTCGCCTTCCTGCAATACCCGCAGCAGGCGTGCCTGGGCTTCCAGCGGCAGTTCGCCGATTTCATCGAGAAACAGCGTGCCTCCGTCAGCAGCTTCGACCAGACCAGCACGACCTGCACTGGCTCCGGTGAATGCGCCTTTCTCGTGACCGAACAATTCAGACTCGATCAGCGATTCAGGGATGGCCGCACAGTTGACCGAGATCATCGGCGCCTTGGCACGGCGTGACAGGTTGTGCAGGGCGCGGGCGACCAGTTCTTTACCGGTGCCCGACTCGCCCTGGACCAGAACATTGGAATCGGTCGGTGCCACTTTGCGGATCTTGCTGTAGAGATCCAGCATGGGCGGGCAAGAACCGATGATGCCGATCTCGCCATTATTATTCTGTGCCGGGCCTTTTTCAGCGCCGTTAGCCTTGGCAAGGGCGTTACGCTCCTCCTGAAGCCCCTTGACCGTCTGGCGATCACGCAGGATTCGTGAGACCGCCTGCAGCATTTCATCGTGATCGAAGGGTTTGGCGATGTAATCCACAGCCCCCATCTTCATCGAATCGACCGCTGAGCGCAGGCTGGCGTAACTGGTCATGATCAGCACCGGTTTGCCTTCGCCGAGCTTGATCAGTTCGGTACCGGGCGCGCCTGGCAGGCGCAGGTCGCTGACGATCAGATCAAAAGACGGAATGCTGAAGCGCTCCTGAGCTTCCTGAACGGAGCCGGCTTCACTGACTTCATACTGATTGCGTTCAAGCAGGCGACGCAGGGCTGAGCGGATAATCGTTTCGTCTTCGACGATCAAAATATGCGGCATTGATTCAGTTCTCTCGACGGTCTCAGTTCACGGTGGACGTCGCGTCGACATGACGTGGCAAGGTCACCCGAATACGGGTTCCACGCTGCTGCTCGGGATCGGCCGGGCTGTCGATAGTGATTTGTCCATAATGCTCTTCAACGATGGAATAGACCAGCGCGAGGCCAAGTCCGGTTCCTTCGCCAGGCTCCTTGGTAGTGAAGAACGGCTCGAACAATCGGTCCATGATTACCTTTGAAATCCCACTGCCTTCGTCTTCGACGATCAGGTCCACCGTGTGCTCGGATACTTCGCTTCTGACCCTGACCGCACTGCCTGCCGGGGACGCATCGCGGGCATTGGAGAGCAGGTTGATCAGCACTTGTGCCAAGCGCTGCGGGTCGCCGACAGCCCAATGTTCGGGGTTGCACAGGTTATAGAAGTGTACTTCGAAATTGCGCCGGTTCAGTGCCAGCAGACCAATAGCATCCTGAGCCACCACAGCCAGACAAACAGCCTCGTCGCTATGCTGATGAGCCCCCGCGTGGGCAAAGCTCATCAATGACTGGACAATGCGCGATACACGTTTGGTCTGTTCAAGTATCTGACTGCTGATTTCTTTCAGTTCGCCGTCTTCTTCGCGCTCTTCACGCAGGTTTTGCGCAAGACAGGCAATGCCGGTGATCGGGTTGCCGATCTCATGCGCCACGCCTGCTGCCAGTCGACCAATGCTGGCCAGCCGCTCCGAGTGCACCAGCTTGTCTTCAAGCATCTGCGTGTCGGTCAGGTCCTCGACCAGCACCACCAGACCACTGTTGCCTGGGGCGAGAGGCTCGTTGATGGCAGCCTTATGCAGGTTGAGCCAGCGGGTCTGGCCGTCCAGGCCGAGTTTCTGCTTGTGCAGATGCTCATCGGGCAGGCTGGTAAAGCCGGTCAGCAGGCTTTTCCAGGGTTCGGCGATGGTTTCCAGCCGCGAACCGACCACGCGCTGGGCGACGATACCAGTCAGCTCTTCCATCGCCCTGTTCCACATCAGGATCTCCTGATCTTCGGCCAGCGAGCACACACCCATCGGCAGTTCCTGCAGGGTCTGGCGATGGTAGCGGCGCAGCGCGTCGAGTTCGGCGGCAAGGCCGGTCAGGCGCGAGTGGTAGTCCTCAAGACGGCTTTCAATGAAATGTATGTCTTCGGTGACATATTTTTCGCTGCCCGATTTGTACGGCAGGAAGGTTTCCACCATGTCCTGGGCGACACTTGGCCCCATCAACCCGGACAGGTTGGCCTCGATCCGGTCGCGCAGGCGGCGCAGGGCATAAGGACGGCGCTCGTCGAATGGCAGGTACAGATCGCGCAACGCCTGTTCGACTTCCTTCTGTGCGGCTTTCGCGCCCAGCGGCTTGGCCAGTTGGGTGGCGAATTCCTGGGGCGACACGGCATGCAGTTCACGGCGTTGCGGGCGGCGCACGTTATCGACCGCGCAGGCCTCGGCGGCACCGACTTCTTCAGGGCTGGCATTGGTGAACAGGGAGATCAGGGTGAACAACAACACGTTGGCCGCGAGGGACGCGATAGCTGCCATGTGCCAGCTGGTGTCGTCCAGCACGTAGATCATGTTCAGCCAGGGAATATAGAAGCCCTGCAGGTTGCCGATCAGCGGCAGCAGCATGCTGACTGCCCAGACCGCAATGCCGGCCAGCAGGCCTGCGATGAAGCCGCGCCGGTTGGCGGTCGGCCAGTACAACACCGACAGCACGCCCGGCAGGAATTGCAGGGTCGCAACGAAGGCGACGATGCCCAGATTGGCCAGGTCCTGCTGGGCACCCAGCAGCAGGTAGAAGCCGTAACCCAGGGCGATGATCGCCACGATCAGCCCGCGTCGCGTCCACTTCAGCCAGCGGTAGATGTTGCCCTCGGCTGGCGGCTGATAAAGCGGCAGCACCAGATGGTTGAGGGCCATGCCGGACAGCGCCAGCGTAGTCACGATAATCAGCCCGCTGGCCGCCGACAGCCCGCCGATATAGGCGAGCAGGGCCAACGACTTGCTGTTGGCCGCGATGCCGATCCCGAGGGTGAAATATTCCGGGCTGGTCGTGGCCCCGAGCTTGAGCCCGGCCCAGAGAATCAGCGGGACGGCGAGGCTGATCAACAGCAGAAATAGTGGCAGCCCCCAACTGGCGCTGACCAGCGAGCGCGGGTTGAGGTTTTCAGTGAAGGTCATGTGATACATGTGCGGCATGACAATCGCCGAGGCGAAGAACACCAGCAGCAGGGTGCGCCAGGGGCCTTCCTGCAACGGCGTATGCAGCGAGGCGAGGGCAGTCTGGTTTTGCAACAGCCACAGTTCCAGCTGTTGCGGGCCGTCGAATACGCCATACAAGGCGTACAGCCCGACACCGCCCAGTGCAATCAGCTTGATCAGCGATTCGAAGGCGATGGCGAATACCAGCCCTTCGTGCTTCTCACGGGTTGCGATGTGTCGCGAGCCAAAGAAAATAGTGAACAGGGTGATCAGCGCGCAAAACGCCACGGCCACCCGATCCTGCACCGGTTCGCGAGTCAGAATGCCGATGGAGTCGGCCACTGCCTGAATCTGCAAGGCCAGCAACGGCAGTACGCCGATCAACATGAATACGGTGGTCAGCGCACCAGCCCAGGTGCTGCGAAAGCGGAAGGCAAACAAATCGGCCAGCGATGAAAGCTGGTAGGTGCGGGTGATTCTGAGGATCGGGTAGAGCAGCACTGGCGCAAGCAGGAATGCACCGGAAACCCCCAGGTAGCTGGACAGAAAACCGTAGCCATACTGATAGGCCAGGCCGACCGTGCCATAAAACGCCCAGGCGCTGGCGTACACGCCCAGTGACAGGGTGTAGGTCAATGGATGACGGATGATCCAGCGCGGAATAAGGCCGTGCTCGCTGACCCAGGCTACGCCGAACAGCACCAGCAGGTAGGCGGCGCTGACCATCAGCATCTGCGTCAGACTAAAGCTCATCGGCATCTCGCTGGCTCTGCAGAATGAACGTCACCACGATCAGGATCAGCCACAGCATGTAGGGGCGATACCAGGCACCGGTCGCATCGATCCACCAGTCCATGATGGCCGGAGAGAACAGATAGATGCCGACCACCAGAAGCAAAACCAACCGGTATATGTACATCTGGTCTCCCTGTGCTGGTAGATGAGGAGCGGCATGTTAACGGATGCCGGATAACCTGCAAGCATCCTTGCGTCGCAGTTTGCGGCGACCGCTCTGGATCAGTCTATCCGGGCTTCTTCAATATTGCGTAGTCTGGGGATCAGGTCGGCGTTCCAGTGGCGAATTCCCCAGGCAAGCACTTCCTGCGCGGTGCCATCGGTCATGTGCGTATCGAGTGGTTGCCCCAGTGCCCGCAATGCCCGAATCAGCAGAGGGGTGGCCTGTTCGGCCGGCAACGGTGGCGAGCGATAGGATTTGCCAAGCTTGTGGCCATCCGGCTGGGTGATCAGCGGCACATGCAGGTAGCGTGGCTGGGGCAAGCCCAGCAGTTCCTGCAAGTACAACTGGCGGGGCGTCGAGTCCAGCAGGTCGGCACCGCGCACGATATCGGTCACGCCTTGCCAGGCGTCATCGATTATCACGGCGAGCTGATAGGCATACAGGCCGTCGCGCCTGCGGATCACGAAGTCACCGCTTTCGCGTCCCAGGTGCATTTTGAATGTGCCCTGCACACGGTCTTCGAAGCGATATTCAAGCTCCGGGACCCGGATGCGGATTGCGGCGTTTTCCGGAGAATGTCCTGCATTGCGGCAGAAACCCGGATAGACACCCTGAAAGTCTTCAAGCTGTTTGCGCGAGCAGGTGCAGGCGTAAGCCAGGCCATGATTGAACCAGCGCTGGAGGATTTCGGCGTAGGCATCATGGCGCTCGCTCTGCCGAGCCATCTCGCCATCCCATTCAAAGCCGTAGCGCTCAAGGGTTTCAAGAATCGCGGCTTGCGCGCCGGCCACCTCGCGCGGCGGGTCGAGGTCTTCCATGCGTAACAGCCACTGGCCGTCCACTGCACGAGCGTCCAGATAGGACGCCAGTGCTGCGACCAGCGAACCAAAATGCAGATAACCACTGGGAGTCGGCGCAAAGCGCCCGATATAGGCCGGTTTTTTCATGGGCGGGATGTTACGGGTGGCTGGCTTGAGTGGGCAAGCGAAACGCGGTTGGTCTTCACGCGGGCTCTCGTGACGATGTTCACTCTGTGCCACGTTGCTCGTTCAAGACCGGACGCAGAGCGTCCAGAACGGCATGCGACGCGGAGCGTCGCANCTACACGCAGCCGCTGCCAACGCAAAGCTTTTCGTTCGCGATAGCACTGGCGACGCAAATTGCGACGTTAGTGACAGGGCGAAGGAACCCGACGAAGTCGGGCCGGAAACAGGAGCGAGGGGATTTGCCTACTTTGGCCCCATCAAAGTAGGTCGCCGAGGGGCGAAAAGGGGACTTGAGCAGAATCCAACCCACCTGACATCACAGAACTGCCATGTGACGCAGAGCGTCCAGAACAGCATGCGACGCGGAGCGTCGCACGATAGTTGAGATTATCGTTCCTCACGCTCCAGCGTAGGAATGCCTTGGGCGACGCTCCGCGTCACAGATTTGTGCCGCATCGCAAATTCAAGATCGGACGCAAATCCAGAACGACGAACCGAAGTGAAGCGTCGGCACGCTAGGCAACGCGCGCACTGGCACTAGGGGCGCGATTCGAGCAGGCACAAAAAAAGACGCCGAAGCGTCTTTTCAGTCAAAGGCGGCCCCAGGTCATTTACCGACCTGTTTTTCCTTGATTTCTGCAAGTGTCTTGCAGTCGACGCACTGGTCGGCAGTCGGGCGCGCTTCAAGACGGCGAATGCCGATCTCTACGCCGCACGATTCACACCAGCCGTATTCTTCGTCCTTGATCAGTTGCAGTGTCTTGTCGATCTTCTTGATCAGCTTGCGTTCGCGGTCACGGGCACGAAGTTCGAGGCTGAACTCTTCTTCCTGACTGGCACGGTCGGCCGGGTCGGGAAAGTTGGCTGCTTCGTCCTTCATGTGGTCTACCGTTCGGTCGACCTCTTGCATCAAGTCCTGCTTCCACTTGTTCAGGATCTTGGTGAAGTGCGCGCGCATGGGCTCGCTCATGTACTCCTCACCCTTTGTTTCCGGGTAGGGTGCAAAGCCGCCGATTAGATGGCTGTGTTGCTTTTCTGGGGTGGGCATGTCTGGACCGCCTCTCACTCTTCTAATCTATTGCGCAGGATTGTTCCATCACCGACACCCGTCGGCCCTGCAGCTGCAAGCGGGCGAACTTACCAGATCAAATCGGAGTGCGCTACTCCCGGTTGTCGAGCATGACGACGCCGTCCGCTTACAGAGATGGCTATTTCACATCTGCCCTTCAGTTAAATGAACTCTAGTCGATGCGCACCGTCGTAGCTTTCTTTTATTCAGCGTTTGATGAACGGGTTTTTCAGCCCGTTAACGCACCGTAGAGCGGTCGGTTCGGTAGAATCATGCCGCGTCGTCATGACAATCATGTTTTTAATACCCGCACCCATAAAGGAATATCCATGACCCAGCCTTACAGTGCACGTAGTCGCGCCATCGAACCTTTTCATGTGATGGCGCTGCTGGCGCGTGCCAATGAACTGCAGGCAGCGGGTCATGACGTTATTCACCTTGAAATCGGTGAGCCCGATTTTACGACTGCGCAGCCCATCATCAAGGCTGGCCAGGCTGCACTGGCAGACGGCAAGACCCGCTACACCGCCGCTCGCGGCCTTCCGCAACTGCGCGAAGCCATTTCCGGATTTTACGCCCGACGCTACGGCGTTGATATTGATCCCCAGCGCATTCTGATCACTCCGGGCGGTTCGGGCGCGTTGTTGCTTGCCAGCAGCCTGTTGGTCGATCCGGGCAAGCATTGGTTGCTCGCCGACCCTGGTTACCCTTGCAATCGACACTTCCTGCGTTTGATCGAGGGTGAGGCGCAACTGGTGCCGGTCGGTCCGCAAGAACGCTATCAACTGAATCCCGAACTGGTGGCGGCTCACTGGAACCAGAACAGTGTCGGCGCGCTGGTAGCATCACCTGCCAATCCTACTGGCACGCTGTTGAATCGCGACGAGCTGGCAGCCTTGTCCCAGGCGCTGAAATCTCGCAACGGCCACCTGGTTGTGGATGAGATCTACCACGGCCTGACCTACGGCGTGGAGGCCAGCAGTGTGCTGGAGGTGGATAACGAAGCGTTTGTCCTCAATAGTTTTTCAAAGTATTTCGGCATGACAGGCTGGCGCCTCGGCTGGCTGGTTGCACCGCAAGACGCCGTGGCCGATCTGGAAAAACTGGCGCAGAACCTCTACATCAGCGCACCAAGCATGGCGCAACATGCCGCGCTTGCCTGCTTTGAGCCTCAGACACTTGAAATATTCGAGCAGCGGCGCGCCGAGTTCGGCCGTCGCCGGGACTTCCTGTTGCCTGCGCTGCGCGAACTGGGTTTCGGTATTGCCGTCGAGCCGGAAGGGGCATTCTATTTGTACGCCGACATCTCGGCGTTTGGCGGCGATGCCTTCGCGTTCTGCAGGCACTTTCTGGAAACCGAGCATGTCGCTTTTACGCCAGGCCTGGACTTTGGTCGCCATCAGGCTGGGCATCATGTGCGCTTTGCCTATACACAGAGCCTGCCGCGCCTTCAGCAGGCAGTCGAGCGAATTGCTCGCGGTTTGCGTAGCTGGGGTGCCTGATGCGCTTTGCTCCGCAGCTTGAACAGGGTCGTCTGCTGGTCCGTTACAAACGCTTTCTGGCTGATATCGAAACCGACAGCGGCGAGCTGTTGACCATTCACTGTCCCAACACCGGTTCGATGCTCAACTGCATGATGCCCGGTGGGCGTGTGTGGTTCAGTCGGTCAAGTGACCCGAAGCGCAAGCTGCCGGGCACTTGGGAAATCAGCGAGACCCCGCAGGGCAGGCTGGCCTGTATCAACACCGGGCGAGCGAATACGCTGGTTGAAGAGGCCCTGCGCGCCGGGGTTATCAGCGAACTTGAAGGGTTTACGGCGCTCAAGCGCGAGGTGGCTTACGGGCAGGAAAAGAGTCGTGTGGACTTTCGCCTGGAATACCCTGATGGCTATCTGTATCTGGAAGTGAAAAGTGTCACGTTGGGTTTCGATGATTCCAGTGTGGCTGCGTTTCCCGATGCGGTTACCCAGCGTGGTGCGCGGCACCTGCGTGAACTGGCCACGCTGGCGCGCGAGGGAGTGCGCGCCGTGTTGTTGTATTGCGTCAACCTCACCGGTATCGACGCTGTGCGGCCAGCAAAGGAGATTGATCCGGCTTATGCGGCTGCGTTGCGCGAAGCCATTGACGCCGGTGTGCAAATTCTTGCCTACGGTGTGCACCTGACGCCGGACGAAATTGTTATTGACCGACGACTGCAGCTGCACTGGCTGGATTGAAGCGTTCTGGGCGTGGCGAGTCAGCCCTCGTCATCCTCCATGGGCAGCGACACCCATATCCCCTCAGCATCTTCACGGCTCTGGATTGCCGTCAATGACTGGCCTTCGCAGGGGCCGGCAACGCATTCGCCATTCTCGATCAGAAACAACGCCCCATGCGTAGCGCACCGGATCAGGCTGGCACTGCTGTCGAGGAATTGATCCGGCTGCCATTCCAGAGCGATACCGCGATGCGGGCAGCGGTTTTGGTAGATGAACACTTCACCCTGACGACGTACTGCCAGCAATGCGTGTTCGCCCAGCTCGAAACCCCTGCTTTGGGCTTCGTGCAAGTGACTTGAGGTGCAAAGGAATTTCAAGAAGCCTCCACAGGCCTGTTTTTTGGGTAGACGCCCGACCTGGGTAGTCTGACAGCTTCTTTGGATTGTCGCGTTGTCGTACGCCGGGCTTGTTACAGGCTGCGTCAGTTTTTTCCTGTCTTCCTGTGGCTTTTTTCTCTGAGCATGGTGCTCACGCCTGCTGGCCTTCAAGCCCGTATATCGTTCTGCCTATGTTTTGCAGAGCGAATACGCCATGAAAGAGATGACAGCAGATGATGAGCGGCTGGCGCGTCAGGTCATAAGGCTGCTTGAGCTGTTTGCCCTCAATGCCGACGACACGGAGCAGCGCATCGTCGGCATTTGTCAGCGCGCATGGACGCCTGTGGGCCAGGTTGCCGCGGTTTGCGTGCAGCCGCGTTTCGTGTGTCTGGCGCGTACCACCCTGGACCGTATGCAGGCGCATGACATCAAGGTTGTCGCCATGGTCAATTTCCCTCACGGCAGCAGCAACATTCAGTCAGTGACCTCGCAAGTTCGCGCCGCGTTGCTGTCCGGCGCGGACGAAATAGATGTCGTGTATCCCTTTCGCGCACTGCTCGGCGGAGATCGGCAGCCCGGCCTTGAGATGATATCGGCGTGCAGCTCATTGTGTGCAGGGCGGGTCAAACTCACTGCGACACTTGAAACCGGCGATCTGCGCGATTCCCAAATGATCCTCAACGCTTGCCGCGATGCGATTGTTTCGGGTACCGACTTTATCAAGACCAGCACAGGCAAATCAGCCACCCACGTTACACCGCAGGCTGCGCGGGTGATGCTCGAGTCTATCGCGGACGTCGGCGGGCAGGTGGGATTGAAGGTTGCTGGAGGGATCCGGACGTTCGACGAGGCACGTTTTTACATGATGCTGGCGCGTGCCCGTTTTGGTCGGCAATGGATGAATGCCGGGCGCGTGCGGTTGGGTGGCTCAAGCTTGCTGGACGATTTGCTGGCCAGACTTGGCCTGTATGAGTCGTATGGCAACGGTTTTTGAGAGGTGGGCAGCTTTTTGAAGGACAAAAAAAGACCCGGCAAAGAGCCGGGTCAAAAACCGTGATTAGCCTGATGAGGAGATAATCTGAAAGTCCGAACCAAGGTCTTTCAGTTACCGTCCAGTCTCGCGACCGGATGTGATAATCATAACGATTCTCATTTGTAAGTCAACAGTTCTTTTGACCCTGTCCATGCTCTTCACCTGACAACTATCCATAGGCCAAAAATGCCTTGCACGGCATAACGGCTGGCTGCGCATGGCCGCGATATTTAGAGGGGGAGAGTTTCAGAAATGAAGCTACACAGCGCCAGCCTGACATGCATTGCGCATGCAGGCTGCGACGGTTTTACAGCTTTAGCGGGTGCGATAGCGCAGGCGCGTACCGAAATTTACCGACATCAGAATCTCGTCAGCCGAGAGCTCGGCGGGGAAGAACACGCCTGAAATCTGTGCGTGAGCGATGCTCGCACCTTCCATCGGCGTGTGCCGCAGGTCCAGGCCGCGAAGGTCGGCAGACCGAAAGTAGGCGTCGGTGAAGTCGATACCGGCGGTGTCCAGTGCCCGCAGGTCCAGCCCTCGAAAGTCACCCCCGGCCATATCAATGGTGCCGGTCCGCGGTTTTTCCTGGTTGAAACCTTCGACATCATCTTTACGCAGCAGCATATAAAGCGGTGAGTCGATCTGTTTGGGCTGGCTCATGATGGCCTCGGACATGTGGTTGCGTTGGAATTATGGCGCCATTATATCGCCATCATTATGGGGCCGTGAAGCATTACCCGCTCAACGGCCATGTACTGGTTTTACAGCCCCGGCAGGCGCTGGCGCAGGTTGTCGATGAGACTGTCCAGCTCACTGCTGATGTGGGTGGCAACCTTCTTGCTGCGCAGCGTTTCCTCTGCGCTGAGCGGTTCGCGATTGGCCTGCTGGGCCTCGATGACTTCCAGGGTTGCGTCGGAAGGATCATTGTTCTGTGCCTGACGCTGGGCAAGCCAGCCAGCGATCACTGCCTGTGGTGCTTCGCAATCAAGGATCAGAAACGGCACGCCGGTGTTTTCGGCGACTTTCGCCGCTGCATCACGCTGCCCGTGCTTGAGGTAGGTGGCATCGATCACCACCGAGAAGCCTGCGCGCAGGGTGATACCGGCAAGTTCGTGCAGGTGTGCATAGGTTGCATCGTTGGCTTGCGCGCCATACATCTCTTCAGCTCGCCCGGCAAACAGACGCTTGCGCTCTATGTCCGAACGCAGGCGAATGGCACCCAGCGATTCCACCAGGCGCATTGCAACATGGCTTTTACCGACGGCTGATACACCGTGGGTGATCGTCAGAAAAGGTGAGGGAATAGCGCTATAGCTTTCGGCCAGATTGGCGTAGTTGCGGTATTGACGAAGCGTCGCTGCGCGCTGGACACCGTCGGCATCGGATGGCTGGCTGAACAGCGCCACCTTGGCACGAACCATCGCCCGATAAGCCTTGTAGAAATTCAGCAGTTCCAGGCCCGCATAGTCGCCGGTGACTTCCAGGTACTGGCTGATCAGGCGCCGGGAGAGGGATTTCAGACCGCGGTCTTCAAGGTCCATTGCGAGGAAGCCGATGTCGGCGTACACGTCGGTCTTGCGGAACGGTTCGTTGAACTCGATGCAGTCAAACAGCACGACCTTGCCGTCAATTACTGTCGCGTTGCCCAGGTGGATGTCGCCGTGGCATTCGCGGATGAATCCATCGGCCTTGCGCTGAGCCAGCAGTGGCTTGAGTCGAGCAAAGCTTGACTCTGCCCACGCCTGCAGGGCGTCGAGCTGTGTCAGGTCGGATTTTTCGCTGATCAGTGGACGAATCTGCTCAAAATTCTGTACCACAGGGGCCATGACGCTGTCAGGCGAGCCCAGTTCGCTTTCGGTTCCGACCTGCGGTGAGGTGAGGTGGAAGCCTGCGATCTGGCGCGCCAGTTCGTCGATATGCGCAGTGGTCACCTCTCCGTTGGCTTGCAGGGTGCTGAGCAAGCCGTCCTGTGAAAATTGCTTCATCTTCAAGGCGTATTCGATGACTTCGCCGTCGCCGCCCAATTGCGGCGCGTCGACTGTGCCGGTGATCGGCAGCACTTCGATGTAGAGGTCGTCGGTCAGGCGCTGATTGAGGCGCAGCTCTTCGTGACAGAAATGCTTACGCAGAGCCAGGGTAGTGAAATCCAGAAAACCGAAGTTCATCGGTTTCTTGAATTTGTAGGCATACGGGCCAGTCAGCAGAACCCACGAAATGTGCGTTTCGATGAGCTGGAAATTTTCCACCGGATGTGGGAAAAGAGCAGGGTTCTGCAGGGCAGCAATCAAAGACTGGCTCACGGGTGATCCTTCAGGAATGTGTTCAAAATGTAAGTAAGCGATGCCGCCATTATGGCCGCTTGGCGCGAGGCTGCAAACCGCAGACTCGGGCGTCTGTCGATCCTTGCTAAAGTGCGTATAATCCGCGCCCATGACTCGATCCCGCACCTCTCGTTCTCCTAAAAAGCAACCTCCTCGCAGCCTGAACAAGTGGCTGGGCTGGGCGTTGAAGCTCGGTATTGTCGGCCTGGTTCTGCTGGGCGGCCTGGCCATTTACCTCGATGCAATCGTTCAGGAGAAGTTCTCCGGCAAGCGCTGGACCATTCCGGCCAAGGTCTATGCACGACCGCTGGAGCTGTTCGTCGGGCAGAAGCTGAGCCGTGACGATTTTCTCATCGAACTCGACGCCTTGGGTTATCGCCGCGAAAGCGTCGCGAATGGCCCCGGCGCTGCGGCGGTGAATGGCAATACCGTCGACCTCAACACGCGTGGCTTCCAGTTCTACGAGGGCACTGATGCGGCGCAGCAGGTGCGCGTGCGCTTTTCCGGCGATTACGTCGCCGACCTGTCGTCGGGCAATGGTGCCAAGCTTGCCGTGGCGCGGCTTGAGCCTTTGCTGATTGGCGGGCTTTACCCGAAGAACCTCGAAGACCGGATCCTGATCAAGCTTGATCAGGCACCGCCGTATCTGCTCGACGGGCTGGTGGCGGTCGAGGACCGCGATTTCTACCACCACTTCGGCGTGTCACCCAAGTCCATTGCCCGGGCTATCTGGGTGAATACTTCGCAAGGACAGATGCGCCAGGGCGGCAGTACGCTGACCCAGCAGTTGGTCAAGAACTTCTACCTGACCAACGAGCGCAGCCTGACCCGTAAGCTCACCGAAGCCATGATGGCGGTCTTACTGGAGATTCATTACAGCAAGCAGGAAATCCTCGAGGCTTACCTCAATGAAGTATTTGTCGGTCAGGACGGTCAGCGTGCAGTGCACGGTTTCGGTCTGGCCAGTCAGTATTTCTTCAGTCAGCCGCTTTCCGAGCTGAAGATTCATCAGGTGGCGATGCTGGTCGGGCTGGTCAAGGGGCCGTCCTTCTACAACCCGCGGCGCAACCCCGAGCGTGCTCTGGAGCGTCGTAATCTGGTGCTCGACCTGTTTGAACAGCAAGGTGTGGCCACCCCCGAAGTGGTGGCCGCCGCGAAGAAAATGCCACTGGGCGTGACCAAAACCGGCACGCTCGCCGATAGCTCGTTCCCGGCTTTTCTGGATCTGGTCAAGCGCCAGTTGCGCGAAGACTACCGCGATGAAGACTTGACCGAAGAAGGGCTGCGGATCTTTACCAGTTTCGATCCGATCCTGCAGATGAAGTCCCAGGCCGCCATGGACGACACGTTCAAAAAGCTCGCCGGGCGCAAGGGTGTGGATGAAGTAGAGGCGGGTATGGTCGTCACCAACCCGGAGACCGGTGAAGTGCAGGCGCTGATTGGCGGTCGCGAGGCCGGGTTCTCGGGCTTCAACCGGGCGATCGATGCAGTGCGTCCGATTGGCTCGCTGGTCAAGCCGGCTATTTACCTGACCGCACTGGAGCGTCCGAGCCAGTACACGCTGACCAGCTGGATTGCCGACGAACTGTTTCAGGTCAAGGGCGCTGATGGCCAGATCTGGAAACCGCAGAACTACGATCACAAGTCGCATGGCAACATCTTTCTGTATCAAGGGCTGGCGCACTCCTACAACCTGTCGACTGCCAAGCTGGGCCTTGAGCTGGGTATTCCGACTGTCTTCAAGACACTGGCCAAGCTGGGTGTAACGCGTGAGTGGCCTGCTTATCCGTCGATGCTGCTGGGCGCGGGCGGCTTGAGCCCGATGGAAGTCGCCACCATGTACCAGACCATCGCCAGTGGCGGGTTCAATACGCCGATGCGCGGTATTCGCAGTGTGCTGACCGCCGAAGGTGAACCGCTCAAGCGTTATCCGTTCAAGATCGAGCAGCGTTTCGATCCGGGTGCCATTTATCTGGTACAGAATGCGATGCAGCGTGTCATGCGCGAAGGGACGGGCAAATCTGTTTACAACGTGTTGCCAAGCTCGCTGAACCTGGCGGGCAAGACTGGCACCAGTAACGACTCGCGCGACAGCTGGTTCGCCGGTTTCAGTCAGGATCTGCTGGCCGTGGTGTGGATGGGCCGTGATGATAACGGCAAGACTCCGTTTACCGGTGCCACTGGTGCCTTGCAGGTCTGGACCAGCTTTATGCGCAAGGCCAATCCGCTGCCGCTGGACATGGCGATGCCGGATAACGTCGTTCAGGCGTGGGTCGATGCGCAGACCGGTCAGGGTTCTGACTCAAGCTGCCCGAATGCAGTGCAGATGCCGTATATTCGCGGCAGTGAGCCCCAGCCCGGCGCGACATGCGGCGGCGCTCCGGCACCTGCCACTGAGGTGATGGACTGGGTCAAGGGTTGGTTGAACTAGGCAATCGAGGTTTTGAAGTGAATAAATGGTGGATTCCCGCTTTAACGGCACTGGCCTTGCTGAACGGCTGCGCCAGTGTGGAACGCGGCTCGATTCCGGTCGTGGATTCGAGCTCCAAGGTGTCCAACGGCGAGCGCGCGGCAGCGTCGCGTAATGGCACTTATCGAACCAACACCGCTCCAGTCCAGCAGCCGCAAGCCGTGCCGCAGGATTCGGGTGTCGTGGTGATGGTGCCGGGCGCTGGTGGTGCTGATGCAGGGCAGAGCTTCTCTGCGCCGGCCAGTCAGGCGCCGTTCAGTGTCAACACGCCGCCTGTCGACGCGGCTCCGGTCAATCAGGCCCCGATCAGCCCGGCTCCGGCGAACAACACTTACAGCATGCCGGCTGCCTCTGCACCGACCGGGATTCCGTCCAGTGGCGGCGGTTTGTCAGAGGACGAGCAGCTTGACGGTCCGGTACTGGCGTTGCTGACCACGGCACAGCAACAGCAAAGCAGTGGCGACCTCAACGGCGCATCCTCAAGCCTTGAGCGTGCGCAGCGTGTTGCCCCGCGTGAGCCTCAGGTGCTTTATCGTCTGGCTCAGGTGCGTCTGGCTCAGGGCGATGCAGCCCAGGCCGAGCAACTGGCTCGTCGCGGTCTGACCTACGCCAACGGGCGTACCAGCCTTCAGGCCAGCCTCTGGGGTCTGATCGCTCAATCTCGCGAAAAGCAGGGTGATGCGGCCGGTGCTGCGCTGGCTCGCCAAAAGGCTCGCTGATGGACGTGCGTTTGCCTGAGGTGGCCGAGCAGTTGCTGTTGATAGAGCGCGAGTTGCGCGCGCTGGGCTGGTGGGATGCGACGCCGCCCAGCGAGCAGGCGCTTGCCAGTCAGGAACCGTTCAGCGTCGATACGCTCGAGTTCGCGCAGTGGCTGCAATGGATCTTCCTGCCGCGCATGAAAGTCATTCTTGAGCGCGACCTGCCGCTGCCCAATGCGTCCGGCATTCTGGAGATGGCCGAGATGGTCTATGCCGGGCGCCTGGGTGAAACCCGGTTGCTGCAACAGCATCTGGCACGGTTCGACCAGTTGATTACGGCCGCTCGCTGAGCCAATCCTCTAGCGACAGAATTCGCTGATGGCTTTCTCGGTTTCTTCGGTACGCGTCTTGCGGTTTTCTTCCGTAAGACGCCTCGATTCTCCTCCAACCTGCTCGCGCACTCGCGGATTGTTCTGCAACTGCGCAAGATTGGTGCGCAGGGTTTCGCAATTTTCCGCGCGTTTCGCTTCCTGAGCTTTCACCTGACTTTTGACTTTCTGCTCAATGGCGCGTTGCTGTGCGGCTCCGTCGTCCGCAGGAGTGCTCGGTGCAGCGGCAGGCGGCGGCTTCTGCACATTGATTTCCTGTACCTGCTGGCCGGTGGGGGGTTGAGCATCAAAATGCGTCACGCCCTGGGCGTCGACCCACTTATAGATTGAGGCGGCCTGGCTGGTTGTGCTGAGGGCCAGTGCGGCTGCGAGAATCATCCAATGCATGTCGTGTCCTTGAGAGTCTGTGCATACAGAAAACTACCATAACGGTGCATTTCAGTCCGAAACGGTGCGATTTCGCCAGTCCGCTGTCAAGAAAGCGCACGGATCACTTGACTTGAAGGGGGGGAATCACAACAATCCAAAGTTCGCTGTAGAAGGACTGCCAGAAGCAGACCCTCTCAGTAGATCATGAGGCGCACACCCGCGCCGACCTGTAACACCCGCAACGCGTTACCTCGCGCTGGGTGGGAATGTTCCGCAACACTCAGGGACCTCCCAATACTTGCTCAGTCAGTGCTGACGTAGTCGGCGACCACCGTCGCTCATGCTCTGCTGGCAGTAAACCTATTAAGACCCGTCCCGGAGTGGGCGGTATTCTGGCGTTTTAGAGGTGAACAACGTGGAGCTTTTATCTGGCGCTGAAATGGTCGTCCGCTTTTTGCGTGACGAAGGCGTTGAGCATATCTATGGGTACCCGGGTGGTGCCCTCCTGCATGTTTACGATGCCCTGTTCAAAGAACCGGCGGTGAGCCATATCCTTGTTCGCCACGAGCAGGCTGCCACGCACATGGCCGACGGCTATGCGCGGGCTACCGGCAAGGCGGGCGTGGTGCTGGTGACGTCCGGCCCGGGTGCAACCAATGCCATTACCGGTATCGCCACGGCGTACATGGACTCCATTCCGATGGTGGTTCTGTCCGGTCAGGTAGCGAGCACGCTGGTGGGTACCGATGCGTTCCAGGAGACCGACATGATCGGTATCTCCCGGCCGATCGTGAAGCACAGCTTCATGATCAAACACCCGGCGGAAATCCCGGAAGTCCTGAAAAAGGCTTTCTACCTGGCGCAGTCCGGTCGTCCGGGCCCTGTCGTGGTCGACATTCCGAAAGACATGACCAACCCGGCCGAGAAGTTCGAATACGTCTTCCCGAAAAAAGCCAAGCTGCGCTCCTACAGCCCTGCGGTTCGTGGTCATTCCGGCCAGATCCGCAAAGCCGTCGAGATGCTGCTGGCGGCCAAGCGTCCTATCGTCTACGCCGGTGGCGGGGTGATCATGGGCAATGCGTCGGCGCAACTGACCGAACTGGCACAACTGCTCAACGCTCCGGTCACCAATACCCTGATGGGTCTTGGCTGCTATCCGGGCACTGACCGCCAGTTCCTCGGCATGCTCGGGATGCATGGCAGCTACACCGCCAACCTTGCGATGCACCACACCGACGTCATTCTGGCTGTAGGCGCGCGCTTTGATGACCGTGTCATCAATGGCGCGAGCAAGTTCTGCCCGAACGCAAAAATCATCCACATCGACATCGACCCGGCTTCGATCTCCAAGACCATCAAGGCCGACGTGCCTATCGTGGGTCCTGTAGAAAGCGTGCTGACCGAAATGGTCGCCACGTTGAAAGAGATCGGCGAGACACCTGACAAGGCATCCGTTGCCGCGTGGTGGAAGCAGATTGACGAGTGGCGCGGTACGGGCGATCTGTTCCCTTACAACCGTGGCGATGGCACGGTCATCAAGCCGCAAGCCGTTATCGAAACGCTGTGCGAGGTCACCAATGGCGACGCTTATGTCACCTCGGACGTTGGCCAGCATCAGATGTTCGCTGCGCAGTACTACCGTTTCAACAAGCCGAACCGCTGGATCAACTCGGGCGGTCTGGGCACGATGGGCTTTGGCTTCCCGGCTGCGATGGGCGTCAAGCTGAGCTTTCCGGATGCGCACGTTGCCTGTGTGACCGGTGAAGGCAGCATCCAGATGAACATCCAGGAGCTGTCGACCTGCCTGCAGTACGGCCTGCCGGTGAAGATCATCCTGCTCAACAACGGTGTTCTGGGTATGGTCCGTCAGTGGCAGGACATGAGCTATGGCTCGCGTCACTCGCATTCCTACATGGAATCGCTGCCTGATTTCGTCAAGCTGGTCGAAGCCTATGGCCACGTCGGCATGCGTATCACTGACCTGAAGGACTTGAAGCCGAAGATGGAAGAAGCTTTTGCCATGACTGATCGTCTGGTGTTCATGGATATTCAGGTCGATGTGACCGAGCACGTCTACCCGATGCAGATCAAGGACGGCTCCATGCGCGATATGTGGTTGAGCAAGACGGAGCGGACATAATCATGCGCCATATCATTTCCCTGCTGCTGGAAAACGAACCGGGTGCATTGTCTCGCGTCGTCGGTCTGTTCTCCCAGCGCAACTACAACATCGAAAGCCTGACGGTTGCGCCGACCGAGGACCCGACCCTGTCGCGTCTGACGCTCACCACCGTAGGCCATGATGAGGTGATCGAGCAGATCACCAAGAACCTCAACAAACTTATCGAAGTGGTCAAGCTGGTCGACCTGTCGGAAAGCGCTCACATCGAACGCGAGCTGATGTTGGTCAAGGTCAAGGCCACTGGCGCGCAGCGTGCCGAGATCAAACGCACCACGGATATCTTCCGCGGGCAGATCGTCGACGTGACCGCCAGCGTTTATACCGTGCAGCTGAGCGGCACGAGCGACAAACTGGACAGCTTCATTCAGGCCATCGGCACCGCCGCTATCCTGGAAACAGTACGCAGTGGCGTAACGGGCATTGCCCGTGGCGACAAAGTGCTGAGCATTTAAATCAATTAAGCAAATGGCCTGAACGGCCAAGATAACAGGGGATTTCCATGAAAGTTTTCTACGACAAAGACTGTGACCTTTCGATCATCCAGGGCAAGAAAGTCGCCATCATCGGTTACGGTTCGCAAGGCCACGCTCAAGCGTGCAACCTGAAAGACTCCGGCGTTGATGTCACTGTTGGCCTGCGTAAAGGTTCGGCTACTGTCGCCAAGGCCGAGGCTCATGGCCTGAAAGTGACTGATGTTGCTTCTGCCGTTGCTGCTGCCGACCTGGTCATGATCCTGACCCCGGACGAGTTCCAGTCCCAGCTGTACAAGAACGAAGTCGAGCCGAACCTGAAAAAGGGCGCAACACTGGCGTTCTCCCACGGTTTCGCGATTCACTACAACCAGGTTGTACCGCGCGCTGACCTCGACGTGATCATGATCGCGCCAAAGGCTCCGGGCCACACCGTACGTACCGAGTTCGTCAAGGGCGGCGGTATTCCTGATCTGATCGCGGTTTATCAGGATGCTTCCGGCAACGCCAAGAACGTTGCCCTGTCCTACGCTTCGGGCGTTGGCGGCGGCCGTACCGGTATCATCGAAACTACCTTCAAGGACGAGACCGAAACCGACCTGTTCGGCGAACAGGCTGTTCTGTGCGGCGGTACTGTCGAGCTGGTAAAAGCTGGTTTCGAAACACTGGTTGAAGCTGGCTACGCGCCGGAAATGGCCTACTTCGAGTGCCTGCACGAACTGAAGCTGATCGTTGACCTCATGTACGAAGGCGGTATCGCCAACATGAACTACTCGATCTCCAACAACGCCGAATACGGCGAGTACGTGACCGGCCCTGAAGTCATCAACGCTGAATCCCGTCAGGCCATGCGCAACGCTCTGAAGCGCATCCAGGATGGTGAGTACGCGAAGATGTTCATCAGCGAAGGCGCTACCGGCTACCCATCGATGACCGCCAAGCGTCGTAACAACGCTGCCCACGGCATCGAAATCATCGGCGAGAAACTGCGCTCGATGATGCCTTGGATCGCTGCGAACAAAATCGTCGACAAAGACAAGAACTAAGCTTTAGCTTCGCAAAAAAACGCGGCCAATCGGTCGCGTTTTTTCGTTATGGGTCAGGCTCTGGTATAAAGCTGCATCGTTTGCCGCCGAACCCTCGCGGCAGACCTCTGTCGAACCTTTTCATACCGCTGCAAGGTAATCTCCATGAGCGAACGTCCCGAGGAGCCCAACAAGGCCTCCGACGCTGAAAGTCTGCTACCTATCGATGAACATGTGGAAGAGGGCCATGACGCCGAAGGCCGGCAGGTCCGGCATCGCGGTATCTATCTGCTGCCCAACCTGTTTACCACCGCGAACCTGTTCGCTGGCTTTTACTCCATCATCAGTTCCATGAGTGCACAAAGCGCGATGAGTGCAGGTGATACCGCTGGTGCGAGCAAGTATTTCGCGTTCGCTGCCATTGCGATCTTCGTCGCCATGGTCCTCGACGGGCTGGATGGTCGCGTTGCGCGCATGACCAATACCCAAAGCGCGTTTGGTGCCGAGTACGACTCCTTGTCCGACATGGTCGCCTTTGGTGTGGCACCCGCGTTGCTGGCATTCGGTTGGGCATTGGGTGACATGGGCAAGGTGGGCTGGATGGTGGCCTTCATCTATGTGGCGGGCGCGGCATTGCGTCTGGCGCGCTTCAACACTCAGGTCGGCAAGGCTGACAAACGCTACTTTATCGGCCTGGCTAGCCCTGCTGCGGCAGGTGTTGTAGCTGGCACGGTCTGGGCGTTCAGTGATTTCGGGATTCAGGGTTCGAAGTTGTCGTTCCTGGTGGCCTTGCTGGTTGCGGCTGCAGGCATGCTGATGGTCAGCAACATCAAGTACAACAGCTTCAAGGAGCTGGACCTGAAAGGGCGTGTACCTTTTGTTGCGATTCTGGCCGTGGTGCTGGTGTTTGCCGTGGTATTCAGCGACCCGCCACGCATTCTGCTGCTGATATTCCTCGCCTACGCACTGTCGGGACCTATTCAGTATCTATTGCGTCGTCATAAAGCCTCTCAATGATCTAATTTCCACCATACTCCGTAGTCTACTGGTGCATCAGTTCCCTTAGGCTGTGGAGTCATTATGCTAATCAAGCTTCCTTCTGCGTCCGACTCCAAAGAGTCGGACGTCACGCCTGAATCCATCTATCTCTCTCGACGTACATTGCTCGGCGGCTCGCTTGCGGGTCTGGCCGTCACGGCGCTGCCGCGCTGGGCAAGCGCTGCAGATGCTTCGCGCTATGCGGATGTAGAGCCCGGGAAAGCGCCGGGGTGGTTCGCCGACAAACTTGCGTCCACTAAATGGCAGGCGGTCAATGTCAAGGATGAGGCGATCACGCCGTTCAAGGACGCCACCCACTACAACAATTTCTACGAGTTTGGTACCGACAAGGGCGATCCGGCAAAAAATGCCGGTTCCTTGCAGACTGAACCGTGGAGCGTCGTGATCGATGGTGAAGTCGGCAAGCCGGGCCGCTATGCGCTGGAAGACTTCATGAAGCCTTACCAGTTGGAGGAGCGGATCTATAGGCTGCGCTGCGTCGAAGCCTGGTCGATGGTCATTCCCTGGATGGGCTTTCCGATCTCTGCACTGCTTAAGCAGGTAGAGCCGACCTCGAAGGCCAAATACATTCGCTTCGAAACGCTTGAAGACCCAAAGTCCATGCCTGGGCAACGCTCTGACTTTGCCCTCATCGACTGGCCGTATGTAGAGGGGCTGCGACTGGATGAAGCGATGAATCCGTTGGCGATCCTTGCGGTGGGCATGTATGGGCGTGAGTTGCCTAATCAGAACGGCGCGCCGCTGCGTTTGGTGGTGCCTTGGAAGTATGGCTTCAAGAGTGTGAAGTCCATCGTGCGTATCAGTCTGGTCAGTGAGCAGCCGAAGACCACATGGCAAAGCATTGCGGCAAATGAGTACGGCTTCTATGCCAACGTTAACCCGACGGTGGATCACCCTCGTTGGACCCAGGCCCGAGAGCGTCGCTTGCCGAGTGGGCTATTCAGTCCGAATCTGCGCGACACGAAAATGTTCAACGGTTATGAGGAGGAGGTGGGTGCCTTGTATGCCGGTATGGATCTGAGGAAGGACTATTGATGCGATACCCGTTCTGGCGTCTGGCTGTATTTCTCGCCGCGTGTGTTGCGCCGGTCTGGTGGCTCTATCAGGCATGGATCTTTGCCCTGGGTCCTGATCCGGGCAAGGTTCTGGTAGAGAACTTCGGGCTGGCGACTCTGGTGATGTTGCTGATCACAATGTCCATGACGCCTTTGCAGCGTCTGACCGGCTGGCCGGGATGGATCGTTGTCCGTCGTCAACTGGGGTTGTGGTGTTTTGCTTATGTAGTGCTGCACATGACGATGTATGCGCTGTTCATCCTCGGGCTGGATTTAGGCCAGTTGGGCGTGGAGCTGGTCAAGCGTCCTTATATCATCGTGGGTGCGTTGGCGTTTCTCGGGCTGTTGGCTTTGGCGGTGACGTCCAATCGCTATAGTCAGCGTCGACTCGGGGCGCGCTGGAAGAAGCTGCACCGGCTTATATACGTGATTCTGGGGCTGGGCTTGCTGCACATGTTCTGGATTGTCAGGGCTGACCTTAAGGAATGGGCACTGTATGCGGGGATAGGTGCGTTCCTGTTGCTGCTGCGGATTCCAGTGATTACAAGGCGAATCCCGCGTCTTGGCGGTTCTGCGGCGGCAGGATCGAAGAAAGTTCAAAATAACGGTTGACGCCCTCTGTGATCTGTCTATAATTCGCCCCACTTCCGGCGCAGACGGAAAC